>JBFYSG010000165.1:0-9816 GCA_041301835.1 Chloroflexota bacterium
ACGTTCATGTGCGGCTTCGTCCGCTCGTACTTCTGCTTCGCCATCTTCCCTCTCCTTCCGAGTATATGAGAACTAGGAGTTCAATATGTGTTGCGCCACAGATTCGGGTACCGGCGCATAATGATCGAATTCCATCGAGAAAACGCCTCGCCCCTGGGTGGATGATCGCAGTTCGGTGGCATAACCGAACATTTCGCCCAGCGGAGCGGTCGCATTCACTGCCTGGGCATTTCCCAGGCGCATTTCCATGCCGTGTATGCTTCCCCGGCGGCTGTTCAAACTGCTCAAGATCTCGCCCAGGAATTCCTCCGGGGCAACAGCCTCGATCTTCATCACCGGTTCCAGCAGTACCGGCTTGCCCTTCTGCACACCTTCCTTGAATGCCATCGATGCCGCCATTTTGAACGCCATATCGCTGGAATCAACTTCATGGAAGGATCCATCGGTCAGGGTGACCTTCAGGTCGGTTACCGGGTAGCCGGCCAGCACACCGCTTTCAGCCGATTCGCGGATGCCCTTTTCCACTGCCGGGATATATTCCCGCGGGATGGAGCCGCCGACGACCTTGTTTTCAAAGACGATGCCGCTGCCTCGCTCACCCGGTTCGAGCGCGATGACGACATGCGCATACATCCCATGACCGCCGGTCTGCTTGACGAATTTCTGGTTGACCTTCGGGACCGCCTGCGTGATGGACTCGTGGTACGCAACCCGCGGGTTGCCCACATTCGCCTGCACGCGGAACTCGCGCAACATGCGGTCAACGATGACATCCAGGTGCAGCTCACCCATCCCGGAGATGATGGTCTGCCCGGTGGTCTCATCGGAACGGACCCTGAAGGTGGGGTCTTCCTCCGAGAGTTTCTTCAAGGCTTCGCCCATCTTGTCCTGGTCGGCGGTTGTCTTGGGTTCGATCGCCACAAAGATGACCGGTTCAGGGAAGGTAATGCTCTCGAGCACTACCAGCCTGTTATCGCACAAGGTATCGCCGGTAAAGGTATCCTTGAAACCGAGCACGGCCGCGATCTCGCCGGCGCGCACCTCGGTGATGTCATCGCGGTGGTCGGCGTACATGCGCAGCAAGCGCCCGATCCGTTCACGCTTGCCCTTGGTCGGGTTGCTCACCATCTGACCTTGCGACAGGGTGCCGGAATAGATGCGGAAATAAGCCAGGCGTCCGACGTAAGGGTCGGTGACGATCTTGAAGACCAGGGCGCTCAGGGGCGCATCATCCTCGGGAGGCAGTTCCACCTTCTCGTTCGTGCGCGGATCCGTGCCGACCACGGGCGGGACATCCTGTGGGGATGGAAGGTAATCGATGACCGCATCCAGCACCGGCTGCACACCCTTGTTCCGCAGGGAACTGCCGCAGAAGATGGGTGTTGCCCGGTTGTCGATCACCGCCTTGCGCAGGACTGCTTTCAATTCATCGTTGCTGATCTTGGCGCCTTCGAGGTACTTGACGGTCAAGGCGTCATCCAGCTCGGCAATGCGCTCTACCATTGCGTGGCGGTGTTCCTCGGCTTCGGTCTTGAGATCCGGGGGGATCTCATCCTCACGCGGATCACGACCAAATTCATCATCCCAGTAGATGGCTTTCATCGTCATCAGGTCGATCACACCCTGGAAGGCGCTTTCCATGCCGATCGGCATCTGCATGGCGATGGGGCGGGCACCGAGGCGGGCGATGATCGATTCGATCGTCCGCTCGTAGGAAGCTCCGACACGATCCATCTTGTTCGCAAAACAGATGCGGGGTACTCCGTATCGATCTGCCTGGCGCCAGACGGTCTCGCTCTGCGGCTCCACACCCTGCACCGCATCGAAGACCACGATGCCGCCATCCAGGACACGCAGCGAGCGCTGGACTTCTGCAGTGAAGTCGATGTGCCCGGGCGTGTCGATGATGTTAACCTGGTAGCCTTTCCACTCGGCTGTTACAGCCGCGGAAACAATGGTGATGCCGCGCTCGCGTTCCTGCACCATCCAATCGGTGACGGTGGTGCCGTCATCGACCGAACCGATGCGGTGCGTTTTCCCGGTATAGAAAAGGATGCGCTCGGTGGTAGTCGTCTTACCGGCATCAATATGAGCAATGATGCCGATATTCCGATACTTTTCGAGCGGGAACGCACGTGTCATGCTACCGTTTTCCTGTTAAGGTTCAAAGAATGCCAACTACATCCGATAGTGCGAGAAAGCCCGGTTGGCTTCTGCCATCTTATGCGCTTCTTCGCGCTTGCGAATGGCTGCGCCTTCGTTCTTGAACGCATCCATGAGTTCATCAGCCAGTTTTTCAGAGAACGATTTCCCGGCGCGTGCTTTGGCTGCATCCAGCACCCAGCGGATCGCCAGGGTGGTGCGGCGCACGGGCGGGACTTCCATCGGCACCTGGTAGGTGGCACCACCCACGCGGCGCGGTCGGACTTCCATAACCGGCGCAACGTTCCGCAAGGCAGACTCGAAGATCTCAACCGGGTCCTTGCCGCCGCCGCGTTCGCGGATGATATCCATGGCATCATACATGACGCGCGTGGCAGTGCTCTTCTTGCCGCGTGTGAACATGTGATGGATCAAGGTCTGAATGGTGGTGTTGTTGTAGCGTACATCCGGGGGGACGATACGATCCTGGGGTTTCGCTCTACGCATGGGTTACTCCATCCTTACTATGCAGCAGTTTCTTTTGGACGCTTGGCGCCGTACTTTGAGCGTCCCTGTTTCCGATTGGCAACGCCGGTCGTATCGAGCGAGCCGCGCACGATATGGTAGCGAACACCCGGGAGGTCTTTCACGCGTCCACCGCGCACCAACACAACGGAGTGCTCCTGCAGTTGGTGTCCCTCACCGGGAATATAAGCGGTCACCTCGATGCCGTTCGTCAGGCGCACGCGGGCGATCTTGCGCAATGCCGAGTTCGGCTTCTTGGGCGTTGTCGTGCGCACAACGGTGCACACGCCGCGCTTCTGCGGGGCGCCTTTATCCTGGCGCACGCGCCGCTGGCGCTTGGTGTTCAATGTGTACTGAAACGCCGGAGCCTTGCTCTTGACCTTTTTGGTCTGGCGTCCCTTTCGGATCAATTGGTTGATAGTGGGCACGTTCGCCTCCGAGAAAAATTTCCTTGATTATGATTATTCATTCAATAAACGAGGCCATCGGTTCACCTGCATGATGGCCTCATACGTACTCACGACGCACTGGGCCGCGCTACGCAACAGCCCATGTTAGGCAACGAGGGGCAATTCTATCATACTGGGCGGATGCCCGTCAAGAAGAAACTTAATGTCCATTGCCGCCTGGCGTGTTTTTAATCGCCGAACTTCCGATATCGATCAGACCGGTGGAATACTTGGGCGGGTGTATCTTCTCCTCATCCTTGCCGAACTTGATCACCTCGCCCGTGTCGGTCACGGCTTCCACCGCCAGACCCAGGCTCTGCAATTCCTTGACCAACACGCGGAAGGAGGCCGGGATACTGGGTTCTTCGATCGGCTCGCCCTTGACAATGGCTTCGTACGTGCTCACGCGTCCCTGCACGTCATCCGACTTGACCGTCAGCATCTCCTGCAGGGTGTACGCTGCACCGTAAGCCTCCAGCGCCCAGACTTCCATTTCACCAAAGCGCTGACCGCCAAACTGTGCCTTGCCGCCCAGAGGTTGCTGGGTGACCAGGCTGTACGGTCCGGTGGAGCGGGCGTGGACCTTGTCCTCCACCAGGTGGTGCAGTTTCAGGATCGTCATCACGCCAACCGTGACAGGTTGATCATACGGAGCGCCAGTCTTCCCATCGCGCAGGATGTGCTTGCCCAGGATCGGCGCGGGTTCGCCGTGTTCCAGCATCACCTTCCGGGTCATGTCCGGCAATTTCTCATCGGATACCTTCTCGTGTCCAAAGGTGCTCAGCCAGATCTTCAGGCAGGCGCGTACAGCCGTGGTGTCATAAGCCTCGCGCAGGGCAGGGCTGGGGATCTGCTCAGTAAGGATGCTTTCCGCCTCGTATCCTTGATCTTTCAACCACTCGATCGCTGCCGCACGGCGGGCGTAAGCGAGGTCATTCAATTTGAAGACATCGTAGCCGCGTTCGCCCAGCCAGCTTTCCAGGTACAGGCGGCGCACTTCTTCGTCATCCTCGATCATCTCGGGACTGTATTCCTGATCCTTCAACCATGCCCAGGCGTTCTCAACCGTCCGGTCCCAGGCATGTTCGACAAGCCAGGCGCGAGCGAGTTCCGCTTCGATCTCTTCCTCTTTCGCCCCATCGAAAACCGGGGTGATGGCGCGGAAGCCTAGTTTCTGTGCCGCCCAGCCCAGATGCACTTCCAGCACCTGCCCCAGGTTCATACGTCCGGGGACGCCGGTCGGGTTCAGGATGATATCCACAGGCGTGCCGTCTTTAAGGAAGGGCATATCCTCCGCCTGCACGACGCGCGAGACAACGCCCTTGTTGCCATGGCGTCCTGCCATCTTGTCACCGGCAGTGATCTTGCGGCGCTGCGCCACCGAGACACGCACCATCATATCGACCCCGGCGGAAAGATCGGCGTTATCCTCGCGGGTGAACACTTTCACATCCACAACCTTGCCGCGTTCACCGTGCGGCATACGCAGAGAGGTGTCCTTCACATCGCGCGATTTCTCGCCAAAGATCGCCCGCAACAGGCGCTCCTCGGGGGTCAGTTCCTTCTCACCCTTGGGCGTGATCTTGCCGACCAGGATGTCGTTCGGTCCCACCTCGGCGCCAATGCGGATGATGCCGCTTTCATCAAGGTCCTTGATGGCATCCTCGCCCACATTGGGGATATCCCGGGTGATCTCTTCCGGACCCAATTTGGTATCACGTGCTTCGACCTCGTATTTTTCGATGTGCACCGAGGTGAAGCGGTCCTGCTGGACAAGGCGCTCCGAGATGACGATGGCATCCTCGAAATTGGCACCTTCCCACGACATGAATGCCACGGTCACATTTTGCCCCAGGGCAAGCTCACCGTTGCTGGTGGAGGATGAGTCAGCGATGATATCGCCGCGCTTGACAACCTGCCCCTTGATGACCGCCGGGCGCTGGTCGATGCAGGTGGACTGGTTGGAACGCTGATATTTCCGCAGGTGGTAGGTGCGCGACTTGCCGCCCTTTTCCTGCAGGGTGATGGTGGAACCGGTCACCGAGGTCACATCGCCATCATCTTCGGCAACGATGACCTGACCGGAATCCAACGCAGCGTAGCGCTCCATGCCGGTGGATACCAACGGGATCTCCGGGCGGATCAACGGCACGGCTTGCGCCTGCATGTTCGAGCCCATCAACGCGCGGTTGGCATCGTCATGCTCCAGGAAGGGGATCAACGCAGCGCTGATGCCCACCACCTGGTGCGGGGCGATATCCATATAATCGATGTTTTCCGGTGCCGTGAAAGGATAACCGGCATGGTAACGGCAGGCAATGCGCGGGTTGCCGAATTCGCGGTGCTCATTGAGCACGGCATTCGCCTGGGCGATGACATACTTGTCCTCGGCGTCGGCGGAGAGATATTCATAAGCCTCTGAAACATGGGGCACGATCGCCACATCACGCTTGGCTTTCTTGACCTGCTTCAGGGTCTTGGCAGTGATGCGCTCCCCTGCCGCCATGAGCAGCGTGCCGCTCTTGGTGTCTTTCAGGTCCTCGCGCAGGACACGCCCCTCGAGCGCCGGATCATCGCAGTGCATTTGTTTGATGACCTTGCAGTACGGGGTCTCGATGAAGCCGTATTCATTGACGCGGGCAAAGGATGCCAGGCGACCGATCAAACCAATGTTCGGTCCTTCGGGTGTTTCGATCGGACAGATGCGCCCGTAATGCGAGTGGTGCACATCGCGCACATCGAACCCGGCGCGCTCGCGGCGTAAACCGCCCGGACCGAGCGCGGAGAGGGTGCGCTTGTGGCGCAGTTCCGCCAGCGGGTTGGTCTGATCCATGAATTGCGAAAGCTGGGAGGAGCCGAAGAATTCCCGCAGAGCCGCGACAACCGGGCGGATGTTGACCAGCGTCACCGGCGAGAGCTGTTCCTGGTCGCGGATGGACATGCGCTCTTTGATGACACGCTCCATGCGGCGCAACCCGATGCGCAGTTTGTTCTGGATCAGTTCACCCACCGTCTTGACGCGCCGGTTCCCCAGGTGGTCGATATCGTCCGGCGGGATGACGCCGTTGTTGATCAGGATCATTCGCCTGACGAGGTTGATGATATCCGCCTTGGTGATGGTGCGGTGCGGGATCGGGATATGCAGGTCGAGTTTCTGATCCAGTTTATACCTGCCCACCCGTTCCAGGTCGTAGTGTCGCTGGTCGAAAAGCTGCTCTTCGAGGAATGCACGCGCATTGTCCAGCGTCGCCGGATCACCCGGTCGCATACGCTTGAAGAACTCGATGATCGCCTGTTCATTGATGCGCATCTTCGAGGACATATCCCATTCGGGTTCCTGCTTCATGGTGGAAGGGATGAACATGCGTTCCGGGTTGGTATCCACTTCCTTGAACAGGCTGATGATCTCTTCGTCACTGCCGGTCGTGAGCAATGCTTCGCCGCCATCCCCATCATCCACGGCGGATAGCGCCCGCAGGAAGACGGTAATGGGCACCGTGCGCTTGCGGTTGAATTTCAGGATTATGTAATCGCTCTTGCGAGTCTCGAATTCCATCCACGCGCCGCGGTCGGGGATCAACTTTGCCATCGCCAGGGAGCGCCCGGTCGAGCGGTCGGTGGGTGCCTCAAAGTACACACCGGGCGAGCGGATCAACTGAGAAACGACCACGCGTTCGGTGCCGTTGATGATGAAGGTGCCTTTTTCGGTCATCTCCGGAAAATCGCCCAGGAAGATATCCTGCTTGATCGGTTCCGCCACTTCAGGACCCGCCAGCAGCACCGATACATACAGCGGGCTGGCAAAGGTCAGGTCGCGCTCCACGCACTCCTCGATGGTATGCTTGGGTTCGCCGAACCAGTAACTCAGCCCCCATTGCTTGGATTCGGGGCTGCGGCTGGGGAAGAATAACTTCATCCCCTTGTTATAAGATTCGATCGGTGATATTTCGTGGAAGAGATCCCCCAAACCATCTTTCTTGAGTCGTTCGAATGAGTCGATCTGGACTTCGATGAGGTCAGGCAGGTTAAGCGTGACCGGGATGCGTGCATAATTCTTCTCGGGTAGTACAGATGCCATTGCCTACTCCTGGATTGGATCCCTGAAAATAGCCGCGACCGCTGAAATATTCTTTGCCACCCTTGAGCGATGGCATTATTGATGGATATGCAAACGATAATTATAACGAAATATGAATTGAAAGTCAATAACAGATCGCACGAAATTTTCCCGTGCAGGAGCTCAGAATCCCAGCCCCCGCTCCTTCATGGAGACCCAGCGCCCCCCGCCGATAATGATGTGGTCCAGCACCTCCACACCCAGCAGTCCGCCTGCCTGGATGATGGCACGTGTCACCGCCACGTCGTCCGGGCTGGGAGTCGGGTCTCCGCTCGGATGATTATGCGCAACGATGATCGCAGGCGCATTCCGGCGCACGGCGGTCTTGAACAGTTCCCCAACATGCACCTGCGATGAGTTGACCGAGCCTTTATAGACCTCCACCCGGTCGAGAAGGTGATTGCGGGTATCAAGAAGCAGGACCCACAGGGCTTCCTGCTCCAGGGCGGATAGTTCCATAATCAGCGTATCAGCCGCATCGCCCGGGCTGTTGATCGTGATGGGAGCCTCGGCGCGCTGCATTTCCTCCTTCATGCGCACCCCGAGCTCAATGGCGGCTTTGATCTGCGCCGCCTTGGCTTCACCCAAGCCATGCTGGGCGCATAACTCGTCGAACGGCGCCCGGTGCAGACCGGTCAATCCCTTGAAGCGGCTCAACAGCCTGCCTCCGACCTGCACAGCGTTCTCCCCCTCCACGCCCACGCGCAGCAGGATGGCAAGCAGTTCGGGAGTCGAAAGCGCCTGTGCGCCCAACCGCCGCAGGCGTTCGCGCGGCCTTTCTTGTGCAGACATATCGGTGATGCGGTAATTCGCTCGTGGGGTCGGGTCTTCCATGGGTGCCTCGCACGCTGGTCCCATTGTACAATGAAATCACCCCACCCGCTTGACATTCGACCTCCCCTCAGGTAGAATACCGTCGCCCTGTAAACGGGCCTGTAGCGCAGTTGGGAGCGCGCCTCAATCGCACTGAGGAGGTCAGGGGTTCGAATCCCCTCAGGTCCACCAGGATCAAGGATCGCCATTCCCC
Source organism: Chloroflexota bacterium (assembly GCA_041301835.1). Classification (GTDB taxonomy): domain Bacteria; phylum Chloroflexota; class Anaerolineae; order Anaerolineales; family Villigracilaceae; genus UBA877. The sequence goes on from JBFYSG010000165.1 coordinate 8,261, forward strand.
GTTTGCTGGTCATGCCAGTCGGCGATCTGCGATCCATGATCGAAAAACCTAATAGTATCCACGGGCCCATAGCGCAGTTGGGAGCGCGTCTCAATGGCATTGAGAAGGTCGCGAGTTCGAATCTCGCTGGGTCCACTGCCGGTCGCGGGGAGAACATCCTCGCGATTGTGCTATCTGCTCCGTTGGACTATAATGGTCCACGCAGAACACAGATCAAGATCATGACAGGAGTAGTAGGTCATCCCGTCAGCGAGAAGGGAGAGTGAGGTGGGAGCCCTTCAATGGCATACACGGGAATGCCACGAGACCGAACTCGCCTGCCCCCCACTGGGGAGATCGTGCTGGTGAATCCAGTAGTCAGCACCGGGTAAGCCCGTTACAGCCGCAAAGAGACGGGTTCCACTTGCAGGTGGAGATCCGTAATCCGGGTGGTACCGCGGAGGCTTTCCCTTCGTCCCTGAGTGGATGAAGGGTTTTTTCTTAAGGGAAAGAAACCATGCACAGGAGAAGCGAGATGAACATCAAAGAATACGACCCGAGGGAGATCGAACCCAGGTGGCAGGCAAAATGGGAGGCAGATGGACTCTATCATGCCGATATCGATGAACGCCGCCCGAAGCACTATGCCCTGACCATGCTTCCGTATCCCTCCGGCGATCTGCACATCGGTCACTGGTATGCCATGACGCCTTCGGATGCACGCGCCCGCTTCATGCGCATGAACGGGTTCAATGTCATGTTCCCGATCGGGTTCGATGCATTCGGTCTGCCCGCCGAGAATGCCGCCATTAAGGACGGTGTCCATCCCATGAAGAGAACGTATGCCAATATCGAACGCATGCGCACCCAACTGCGCTCGATGGGCGCCATGTGGGATTGGCGCCGCGAATCCGTCTCCTGCGATCCGGAATATTACCGCTGGACCCAATGGTTCTTCGTCCAACTGTTCAAACGCGGGCTGGCATACCGCAAGATGTCGCCGGTGGATTTCTGCCCGAACTGCAACACCACCCTCGCCCGCGAGCAGGTTTGGGGCGACGACCGCCACTGCGAGCGCTGCGAGACCCCGGTGATCAAGAAAGATCTGGAGCAGTGGTTCTTCAAGACCACCGCCTATGCAGATGAACTCCTGCGTTATGAGGGCATGGATTGGCCTGAGCGCGTGCAGGCATTGCAGACCAACTGGATCGGGCGCTCTGAAGGTGCCCTGGTGACCTTCCATACGGCTGGGGCTGACGATAAGCCTGCCGACGCTCTCGAGATCTTCACCACCCGTCCGGATACCCTCTGGGGTGTCACGTTCATGGTGCTGTCACCCGAGCATCCGTTGGTGGAGAAGGTCACCACGCCCGAGAACCGGGAGCAGGTGAAAGCCTACCAGGCGCAGGCGGCGCGCCAGTCCGACATCGACCGCGAAGCCGCCGACAAGGAAAAGACCGGCGTCTTCACCGGCGGCTACGCCATTAACCCGGTCAACCGGGAGCGCATCCCCATCTGGATCGCCGACTACGTGCTCATGTCGTATGGCACCGGCGCGATCATGGCAGTGCCTGCCC
>JBFYSG010000166.1:0-10137 GCA_041301835.1 Chloroflexota bacterium
TGTGCCAAGGGAGTATTGGAGCCGCACTACTGATCGAACCCCCGCCCTTGTTTAATCCTTCGGCAGGAAGACAGGCGGCACCGGGTGGCATTCACCGCACCCGATATGAGCATCAAAACCAGAGCGACCGCTTTTTTCACAATGGGATTTCACCCGCACCCGCTTCTGGAACAATGCTTCCAGCGGTCTTATGACTTCTCCGCTTAATTGCATCCGTTCGCAGGCATTTGCGCGCAGGATGCCGGGCACCGGGCAGGTGGTGCACAGCGATCGCTTCCAATCAAGCCCGGGCAGGCGGCATTCCTCATGGTTGCGCCCGCGGTAGTAATCGCCGTAAAAGAACTTGCATTCCTTGCCAGCAGGGGTTTTCATGATCGATTGTTTGCGCAGAGTGGCATACTGCCGATATTAAGGGTCGTTACACGCGGGTCACATAGGAGCCATCGCGCGTATCCACGCGAATGGTATCACCTTCTTTGACAAAGTTGGGGCACTGCACTTCAGCGCCTGTCGCCACCTTGACCTTTTTCGTCACCCCTGTCGCCGTATCGCCGCGCACGGCAACCTCGGCATAGACCACTTTCAGATCTACGGTCAGAGGCAGTTCAACATCCAGCGCTTCGCCGTTGTAGAAGGTTAATTTACAGGTCATTCCTTCCTGCAGGAAATTAACCGAATCACCCAGGATGCTCTTCGAGATGCCAGGCTGTTCAAAGGTTTCCTGGTCCATGAAGTAATAATTATCGCTGTCATTGTACAGGTATTGGACAGTATGGAAATCAAGCCTGGCATCCTGCACCTGGGAACCGGAAATAAAGGTCTTTTCCAGGTTTGACCCTGTCCGCAAGTTGCGCGCCTTGATCTTGATCGTCGCGTTCCCGCGTCCTGGTTTATGGTGACTGTACTCGATGACCTTAAAGAGGTTGCCATCAAGTTCAAAGGTTACGCCTTTACGAAGATCATTAACATCAATCATGGGACTCGTTTCCTCATATTCTATCGGGTAGCTGCAAACGGGCGGGATTATACCCCGTTGGAGTGAACGCCGCAAGTTGCGGATATCACGCCTTGGGCTTGTGATGCGCCTCGGCGATGGGATCGTTTCTCATCAGTTCCACCGCATGGTCCAGCACCGGCAGGATGACTTGCAGGTTCTCCACCGCCGCAGAGGGGCTTCCGGGTAGATCTATGATCAAACAACATCCGCGGATGCCAGCCACGCCGCGCGACAGTGCGGCATGGGCTGTGACCTTCAGACTGGCAGCCCGCATGGCTTCGCTGATCCCGGGGGCTTCGCGCTCGATGACCGCCCGCGTTGCCTCGGGGGTCACATCCCGCGGAGCAAAACCGGTGCCCCCGGTTACAAGCAGGATATCCACAGTCTGCCCGTCCGCCCATTCGATCATCATCTTTTCGATGACAGAGAAGTCATCGGGCACGATCGCCTGCTGTGTAACCTCCCAACCTTGCGACTGGACCAGTTCGGCAAGTGCCGGACCCGAGAGGTCGGGACGATCACCCCTGGCGGAACGATCCGAGGCGGTCAGGATGCCAAATCTTAGCCGCATTTACAGATCCTTGCCATAGACAAGCACATGATCCATGTGAGACCAGCCGCGCTTGGCATAAAAGCGCATCGCCTGTTCGTTTTCGGTGGTCACAAGCAGGTAGCAGCGGATGCAGCCCTTTTCCTTCAGTCGTCTTTCCAGTTCTTCCATCAACTGTGCACCGATGCCCTTTTCACGCACACCCGCTTCCACAGCCAGGTGGTATACCACGCCCCGCCTGCCGTCAAACCCGCCGATCACCGTCCCAACCAGCCTGCCATCGATCTCGGCAACCAGGAACAGGTCCGGATCGCGCGCCAGTTTCTTGCTGATCTCCTCCGGTGTGTCGGAACGCCGTACCTGGATGCCCGGACCGGCATTCTCCCATAGAGTGCGCGCCGCTGGGTAATCACCGGGGTGTGCATATTCGCGGATCATGCAAGGTGCCGGAGCCTTCATCACTCCCCCTTCAATTTTTTGAATAATTCCTCCGGCATGTACGGCTTGAGCATGAAATCATCCGCTCCTGCCGCCAGGCATTCCTCGGATTTATCGATCCCCGAAATCATGATGACACGAATGTCCTTCAGATCGGTTGTCTTTTTCATCTGGCGCACGATATCCACGCCATTACGATCCCCCAGATAGTAATCCAGAAGCACGACATCCGGAATATCACAGCGGATATTCTCCAGGACCTCGCCCTTTTTATCCAGCAGAGATCTGGTCTCAAACCCTTCCATCCTGAGGAGGGTCGTCAACAAGGACACCATCATCAAATCGTCATCAGCCAACAGCACTTTAGTCATTCTTTTTTCTCACTGCCTTTGTCTTCTTGCCCTTGACCGCTCGTACAGGTTTTTCCAACGATGCCTTGAGGACTTCATTGACCGTTGAGGCAAAGACAAAGGTCATCTCCTTGGTGATCTCTTTTGGCACGTCTTCCAGGTCCAACTGGTTGCGCTTGGGCAGGATCACGGTCCGGATACCCGACCGGTGCGCCGCCAGCATTTTCTCCTTGATCCCGCCTACAGGCATGACCAGGCCTCGCAGCGTGATCTCGCCGGTCATGCTCACTCCCTTTTTTACCGCCCTACCTGAGATCAGCGAGACCAGCGCGGTGGCGATCGTGACCCCTGCCGAAGGTCCGTCTTTAGGCTGGGCTCCCGCCGGGATGTGCAGGTGGATATCGGTTTTTTCAAAAAAATCAACCGGGATGCCGATTTCACTGGCATGCGATCGGACATATGAAAGCGCTGCTCGCGCGGATTCCTGCATCACGTTCCCAACCGAGCCGGTCACCTGGAAACCCTTGGTGCCTTCCATGCGGGTTGCCTCGATGAACAGGATATCCCCACCGAAGGGAGTCCATGCCAGTCCCGGGACCACACCGGGGATGGAAGTGCGCGTGTCGATCTCTTCGTTCTCCATGTAGATCGGGTGTCCCAAATATTCACGCGCGCTCTTTGGGGTGACCTTGACCGACTGCTTCTTGCCTTCGGCAATACGCGTGCCAACCTTGCGGCAGATCGCCCCGATCTTCCGCTCAAGGTTGCGGACGCCTGCCTCGCGCGTGTATTCATGGATGATCGTCTTCAACGAATCGCGCGTGAAAGAGATCTCGCTTGGGTGCAGGCTGTTCTCGCGTATCTGGCGCGGGATCAGGTACCCGCGGGCGATGGCGGTTTTCTCGGTTTCTGTATAGCCGGAAAGGTGGATGATCTCCATCCGGTCGAGCAGAGGTCCCGGGATCGTTTCGATCTGGTTGGCGGTCGTAATAAAGAACACCTGCGAGAGGTCATACGCTACTTCCAGATAATTATCGCGGAACTCAACATTCTGTTCCGGATCCAGAACCTCCAGCAAGGCAGAAGCCGGATCGCCGTGGAAATCGAAGGTCAATTTATCGATCTCGTCGAGCATGAATACGGGATTGCGTGATTCCACCCGCCGCAGAGATTGCAGGATTCGTCCGGGCATGGCGCCGATATAGGTCCGGCGGTGCCCGCGTATCTCTGCCTCATCGCGCACACCTCCCAGCGAGGCGCGTATGAATTTTCTCTCCATCGCCCGCGCGACAGATTGCCCCAACGAGGTCTTGCCCACCCCGGGTGGTCCAATGAAGCACAGGATCACGCCTTCGCGCTCGCGGCGGATCAGGTCTTTGGAGACTTCCTTCTTTTCATCCTTGCGCTCAAGCCTCAATTTCCGGATCGCCAGGAACTCCAGGATGCGCTCTTTGACATCCTCCAATCCGAAATGATCCTGGTCCAGCACCTGTCGGGCATGGCTGATATCCAGGTTGTCATCTGTGGCAAGGCTCCAGGGGATGGATACCAACCAATCCAGGTAGGTGCGGATGACTCCGTATTCTGCCGCCGCCGTAGGCAGGCGCGCCAGACGGTCCAGTTCCCGCAGCGCCATCTTTTCCGCTTCTTCGGGCATCTTGGAGGTTCCGATCTTGGCGCGAAACTCCTCCACCTCCACGGCTTGCTCATCTTTCTCTCCCAGTTCCTTCTGGATCGCCTTCATCTGCTCACGCAGGAAATATTCGCGCTGCACCTGCTCGATGCCCGAACGGGCTTCGTTCTGGATCTTGGCGCCCAACTGCAGGACTTCCGCTTCCCGCACCAACAGGTCCACCAATTTCTCCAATTTCGCACGCGTCGAATCCAGTTCCAGGATCGTCTGTGCATCCTGCAGTTCGATGCGCTGGAAGTTGGCGATGGTATAGATTGTTTGCAGGGGATCTTCCAACTGGGTAATGGAGGCGACCAGTTCGCGCGGGATCGAGGGGGTTAATTGCGAGATCGTCTCAAATTGATCGCGCGCCGTGCGCGCCAGCGCTTCGATCTCCACTCCGCTTTCCACGAATTCCGGCGCGATCTCCACGCGTGCCTGCAAGTAGGGTTCCTCGGCGGTAATTTCCACCACCCGGAAGCGCATGATCCCTTGCACCAGCAGGCGGATGGTGTTGTCGGGCGCGCGGAACAGGCGGTGAACACTGGCAATCGTCCCGACCGGGTACAGGTCAGCTGGTCCCGGGTTTTCCAACTCCGGGTTGCGCGCGGCGACCAGACCAACAAGTTTGTCTGCTGTGACCGAAACATCGTCAACCAACCGGATCGAGCGCGGCTGACCGATTGTCAATGGAACCGCGGTCTGGGGATAGACCACAACACCGCGCAATGGCAGGATCGGTATGACTTCCGGTAGTTTGGAAATTTCACCTTCGGCAGGTACTGGTTGATCTGGATCCGGGCTTTGCCCGTCCTTCTTCTGCAGGCGCGTCAGGATGGATGGCAGGAAAATATCATCCAGCGAGGAATCATTTTCCTGCAGCCAGTCGAACGGTTCAAGTAAGCCGGAATGCCAGCGGGATGCAGACATAAATATTAACCCTGTATGGTAATGCCCGTGGGTTTGATCTTGGGGAACAGGATGACAAGGAACCCATCCTCGTAATCCGCATCCGCGTGCTGGGTATCCACACCGGCAGGCAGTTCAACGCTGGTGCTGAATTCGCCAAAGCGGATCTCCATCTGGTGGTAGGCTCGCCTTTCCTGGGAATCCACGCGCACCCCGCTGATCACAAGGGTGCGATCCTGCACATCGATGGTGAAATCTGACCCGCTCATGCCAGCCGCCTCGACTCGTACCACAAAACTGGCATCGGTTTGGTAAACATCCGTAGGCGGACTCCAGGCATACGAACGGATGCTCACATTCCATCCGACTGCCTGCATCGTTACCGGTCCTCTTTCCTGCCTCCGACTGTCCTTCACACGGGCGGTGCTCATCGCTGTGCTCCTTGATGGAGGGCAGCTTTTGCGGCTTCGAGTACCCCGGAATAATCCGGCTCCACGCCCAGAGCAGGCATGTATGCCGCGTAAGTGACTTTACCGCTGGGATCGACTACAAAGATCGCCCGTCGCAGCAGGCGCACTTCTTTCATCAGGCAACCATATTTGACCCCGAAATCACCACTTTTATGATCTGAAAGCACAACCACCTTGTCCACGCCAGCCGCGCCGCACCAACGCTTCTGGGCGTACGGCAGGTCCATGCTGATCACCAGGATGGCAATGTCTTCGCCCAGGCTGGCGGCTTCCAGGTTAAAGCGGCGTGTCTCGCGGTCGCAAACCTCGGTGTCCAGCGAGGGCAGCGCCGCGATGATGCGCACTTTACCGCTCGTCATCAGCAGACCTTCATATTCAGACCAATCGGACGACTGCACCGTGAATTCCGGAGCCGGATCTCCGGTGCTTAGGTCCTCGCCGATCACAGTGACATCCAGGTTTCTAAATTTGATCAATCCAATTCGTTCTTTTTGCATACGAACCTCCACACGAACCATCCGCTGGACGGATTAGACACAGCGCCCCTGGCGCGGATCGAACGCGCAGCCTACTGCTTAGAAGGCAGGTGCTCTATCCATTGAGCTACAGGGGCATGCACCGGGTGACAGATCAGGGGTTGAATGGTCTGATCCCTTTGTAGACGCGCTGCCCGGCGATCGTTTTCAGGATGATATCCGGGGGACGGTTGAGATGCTCACCCAGTTCGATCGGGCTGAGCGGCTTGTTCCCGTTCGCCAGGAAGAGCCGGAAGATGCCCTCCACGAGAGCCGTGTGAGCATCCAGAAAGCCCTCCTGCCGGGCGCAATGACCGATAAGGATCGTTTGCACGCCATCCATCTGCTGGACTTCAGCCGTTTCCGGATCGATCCAATCGATCTGTTGGTCCTCGCCCAGCCCCGCCAGTGCCTGTTGGTGTTCCGGGCACAACATATCGTGCAGGGCAACGCGCCAGTTGTTATCGTTCGTCCGCCACCAATCAAAATCAACATGGAATTGGGTCTGCAGGGTGGGTTTCAGCAGGCTGGCTTTCTTCACTTCAGTCATTTCCACCCTCCCCATCGCTCAGGCGATAGTGAAGGTCGCCTACATGCTTGTAAGCGGACGACCCGGCAAGATGAGCCAGCAAGGGCGCAACGGGACAGCGGCGGACGATATTCAAAGCTGAGTACAACTCCTGGGCATGGATGTGCCCCTGGACGTTCAACTTGATCAATTCATGCATCAAACTTTTCACCAGATCTTCCAGGGATACCCGTTGTTTGGCGATCTGTTCGCATGCTGCATCCACACCGCCAACATCGGGGACTGCCACAACCATACGCTCGTTGATCTCACAGGTCAGGTTCTGTTTCAGATTGGCAAAAACAATGCCGCCATCCGAGCCCACCAACACGGTGCGCACCCAGTCTTTCGTCGGTCGTCGTGTGCGCGCCTCGATGACCACCTGCCCGGGCTTTTGTCCCTTGCGCAGGGTCACCAAGCTGCCCGGGATCAGTCCATGTTTTTGGTATAAGTTTCCCAAGCCGGCAACGTAGCCGTGCTGGCGCACTACCCAGGCAGGTATTTCCTCCTTGGACAGGGCATCCACCAACTGGAATCTCACCCGTTCGGATTCATACGCAGTGGGGAATAATCCCCTGGTACGTGCGCTGATAGGCAGGGTTCCAGACCGCCAATGTGGATAGGTCAGGCAGACGGTGATCTCGGGAGTCTCTCCCGCCAGGGTATCGCTCTCGCCCAGTTCATCGTCGATCGCCGCCTCCAGGGCAAGCATATCTTTGGTCAGCACCGTCCGGTCATAAGGTGTCTGGATGTAGCGCAGCGGCGCAGGGATCTGCTGCACATCTGCGGGTTCCAGGCGCTTCAGGCACCAGAGCACTTCCCCCGCCGGTCCGACCTCATCGAAGCGACCATCCTCCTGCAGGGCATAATTCATCGAGAATTCGATCAGTTTCGAATTATCCTTGCTCGGCAAGCCAACTTGTTCGATGATCATCCCGGTGGAGAGCGGATTACCGCCCGCTTCGTCCAGGATCGCTTCAGCCAGGTTCAGGTGACCGACATTCATATCGATCAGCAAGGCACGCGGGAACCAGCGTCCGGCGATCTGCACCAGGCTTTTATCTGCCTGCAAACCCAGGGTGATGCGCGCCTCGATCTGGGCACCGTGTTCCGAATTGACCGCCTCGGCATTAAGTGATTCATCCTCCACGGCAATTTCCACCGGGTGATTCAATTTGTGATCAGCCAACCGGCTGGCATACTCCCGGCGGGCGCCATCTTCAAATTCGACCGCAATGACATCGAAAGGACCGACTGTGGGGTTCACACCGGGGCGTACGGCAACGACTTTGCCTTTTTGCCAGTCCAGAGAGGGAAATGTCAATCCTTCTCCGACCTGGAAGCCGTCTTCGGGCAGGTAGATCTTACCCCCGCCCTGCTGTTCCTTGAGCAAGGCCTCCCGTTCCACGCGAATGCGCTCCTGGATCAGGATCGGAACGATCTCCTTTTCGGTCAGCGGGATCTCGTTTTCGAAAAGATAGTTACCGATATAATCCAGGTCTGCCTTGCCTGGTGTGTAATTCTTCCAATATTCGGGCAGCAAAGTTTTGGGAGCGTTTACCATAGACTAATTTTTTCCACTCGCAGGATCTTCCTTAGAATAATTCCGTTGGTTTTTTAGCGACATAATTATACCCCACCTTGACAGGCACTCCCCCTTGCCTTACGATTGTACCGGAGGTACAGATGCGCATCGGAATGATGGCTGACATGTACACGCCTCACGTCAGCGGGATCACCAATTATATCAATCTCAATAAACGCTACCTCGAGCAGGCTGGGCACGCGGTTTTCGTTTTCACATTCGGAGATGTGAACTACCGGGACGATGAGACGAATATCATCCGCTCACCAGGATTGCCGCTGACAGATACGGGCTATTACCTGAATTTCCACTATGCACGCCAAGCCAAGGCGCTACTTCAGACCATGGACCTGGTCCATGTTCATCATCCATTCCTCAGCGGTCGGCTTGCCTTGCGCTACTGCCGCCCCATGCGCATCCCGATCGTCTTCACAAACCATACCCGCTACGATCTCTATGCCCAGGCATATCTGCCGCTTCTGCCAGAAGAGTTGAGCGCTTCCTTCCTTCAATCTTATATGCCGCATTTCTGTTCGGCGGTCGACTTGGTGGTCTCCCCTTCCGCGGGCATGGCAGATGTCCTGCGCCAGCTTGGCGTGCAGGCACCGATCGAGGTCATACCCAATGGCGTTGAACTGGACCGCTATCAACAAGCCTGTGGCGATTGTCGGACCGAATTGGGTTACTCGCCCGAGGATATTCTGCTGGTCTATTCCGGACGCCTGGCGCCTGAAAAGAATCTGGATTTCCTCCTGCAGGCGTTTGTTGCTGTTGCTGAAACACTTCCCGCGGTCAGGTTGCTGGTCATTGGTGGTGGACCCGATGAAGAGCATTTGCGTCAAGCTGCCAGCCAGTCAAGCGTTCCGGACCGCATCCAATTCACCGGTATGCTGCCCTATGAGAGCCTGCCACGCTACCTGGCAATGTGCGATGCTTTCGTCACCGCCTCGGTGACAGAGGTCCACCCTCTATCGGTGATCGAAGCGATGGCAAGCGGCTTGCCCGTCCTGGGGGTCCGATCGGTCGGTGTGGGTGATACGGTCGAGTCTGAGGTGACCGGGCTGCTCACCCGTCAGGATATCGCTGCTTTCACCGCCAGCATGACCCGCCTCTGCATGGATCACGATCTTCGCCGCAGGATGGCTCCTGTAGCGCGACGCGCCGCCGATCAATTTGATATCGGGCATACGACCGCCGTCATGCTCTCCCAATATGAGCGCCTCGTTTACGATGCAGACAAACGCCAACGCGGGCTGCGTTACCGCCTGCGCACCTTAGTGGAAAAGTTCCGCGGATGACAGATAAAAAACAGGTGCTCGGTCGCTGGGGGGAGGATGCGGCTGCCCGGTATCTCCAGGAACGGGGATATGAAATACTCGAGCGAAATTATCGCACCGCGCGCGGAGAACTCGATATCATCGCCAGGCGGGATGATGTGTTGTTTTTCGTGGAGGTAAAGACCCGCTCGTCCAACCGCTTCGGCTACCCGGAAGATGCCGTCACGGCTCGCAAGCAGGCGCGCATGCAAAAGGCAGCTGAAACCTATCTTGAAAACCATCCCGAATGCCCGGAGACCTGGCAGTTCGACATCCTAGCGATTACACAAACCCGCGGCATTCCTCCCGCCATCGAGCACTTTGAAAATGTCATTTCCTGATAATAAACCGCCTCTTGTCGTCATCCTGGGACCCACTGCGGTTGGCAAGACCGCAGTCTCCATCCAGCTTGCCAAACGGCTTAACGGCGAGATCGTATCAGCCGATTCGCGCCTTTTCTATCGCGGCATGGACATTGGAACTGCCAAGCCAAGCCTGGATGAGCGCCAGCAGGTTCCTCACCACCTTATCGATGTTGCCGAGGCTGGTGAAACATGGAACCTGACCATCTTCCAGCAAGCCGCTGCACGAGCCATCCAGGATATCCATGCGCGCGGACGGTTGCCGCTCCTTGTAGGAGGCACCGGGCAGTACATCCATGCAGTGATCCACGGATGGCAGCCTCCCGCCACAGGTCCAGACCTTCACCTGCGCGCCGAACTGGAAGAACAAGCACACCAGTATGGCGCTGCCTGGCTGTATAACGA
>JBFYSG010000167.1:0-4928 GCA_041301835.1 Chloroflexota bacterium
TCTACGCTTGCACCGCTGCAAACGCCAAAAAACCTGATCGACATCGGTCAGGCACAGCGCGCAGTGGATGAAAATCCTGACGACCCAATGGCGCACCTGCAGCTGGCGCTGGCATACCAGCAGGCGGATATCCTCGACATGGAACAAGCCTCCATCACGCAGGTACTGGCGCTGGTGGGGACGGATGAAGGTGTCCTTTGGGATGCCTGCCGGGTGGCGGCTGGCGAGGGAGCCTGGTTGTCGGCGGCGCGCCTGGCTGTGGAAGCCGTGGAATTGCATTTTGGTACCAGCACCGAACTCCCAGGCGATCAGCGCGTGCTTTTCCACGAGACGGTCTACAAGTCCGCGAAAAACCCGCTGATGAATGAATACATTGCATTCGACCGCCTGGCGCGCCTGGACGAACCATTCTCGCAGGCAGTGAAGGCTCGTTACACATTCTTTAAGGGTGATTGGAATGCCGCCCAGGAAATCCTGGATGAACTGGTGCGCATGAAACCGGATTACGCGGAAGCACAATTATTGCAGGCTGAATTCTCTGCTCTCTCGGGCGATGTGGAAGGCGCCGCGCTGGCATTGTCCGATCTGCGCGCCAATCCGGGGGTGCAGGGCTGGATGCTCCAGGAGGCGGAAGTCATCGAGGAGCAATTGCCATGAGTAGAATTCCCTTCGTTGCCGGCAACTGGAAGATGAACAAGACCATCGCCGAGGCGCGTGACCTGGCTGCCGGGCTGGTCGCCTCACTCGGGGAGGTTGCAGGGGTCGAGAAGGTGCTCTGCCCACCGTTCACGGCGCTCTTTCCAGTGGCGGCGGTTCTGGTGGGAAGCGATCTTGGGCTGGGCGCCCAGGACATGCATTGGGAGGCAAAAGGAGCGTTCACCGGGCAGATCGCACCCGGCATGGTGGCGGAATTCTGTCGCTATGTCATCCTGGGGCATTCGGAACGCCGGACGTATTTTGGCGAGACCGATGAAACCGTGAACAGGAAGACCCTGGCGGCGGGGGCGGCAGGTTTGACGCCGATCGTTTGCGTGGGTGAAACCCTGGCAGAGTACGAGGCTGGTCGCACCGCCGAAGTGGTCACACGACAGATCAAGGATGGATTGCGCGCCCTGGATGCGTCCCTGGCGGCGAAACTGGTCATTGCCTATGAACCGGTCTGGGCGATCGGCACCGGACGGGCAGCGACCGGTGAGAACGCCAACGCCGTGGTGCGGGATGTCATCCGCACCGCGCTGGGGACACTGCACGGTCAGGAAGTCGCCGCAGGGACACGCGTGCTCTACGGCGGGTCGGTCACTGCCACCAACGCGGTTGAGTTCTTCTCGCAGTCAGACATCGATGGAGCGCTGGTCGGAGGCGCAAGCCTCAAGGTGGATGAGTTCAGCGCGATCGTCAAGGCGGCAGTCAAGTAAGCCGCGCCTGCACGGGATAAGATCGAAGACGATGGACCTGCCTGGTCCACCGTCTGATTATTCTCGCTCATGGATCTGCTCACTTCATTAAATGGGGTCATCTGGTTGCTGACCTCGCTGGTGGCACTCACCCTGCTCCAGCGCTGGCTTCACCGCGAGATACAGGCATTCTTCCTCATCCTGACGCGGCGGGCTGGTGTGACCCAGACGCTCTTTGCACTCATCTTCCTGCCGGGTGTGTTTCTGCACGAGTTATCCCATTATCTCATGGCGAAGATCCTGCGGGTTCGCACGGGGCGTGTTTCGCTCATCCCCCAGCCTCAACCGGATGGTCGCTTGCGGCTTGGTTATGTGGAAACCGCCCCCGGCGGTTTCCTGCGGGATGCCCTGATCGGGGTTGCCCCGCTGGTGTCAGGCAGCCTGTTCGTGGCGTACGTAGCCATTCAGCGCATGGCGCTGCTGCCGCTGTGGGACCTAGCCCGGCTGGCAGATTGGAGCCGGTTCTGGTCTGCCCTCGGCGCTGTTCCGGGGCAGCCTGATTTCTGGTTGTGGTTCTATTTGACCTTTACGGTCAGCAGCATGATGCTGCCCTCGGCTTCGGACCGCCAAGCCTGGCTGCCGGTGATCCTGCTGGCGGCGGGATTGGTGGGCTTGGCGATCCTGGCGGGGGCGGGTGGCTGGATGCTGGAGACCCTAGCTCCGCCGCTGAATGAATTCCTGCAAGCCCTGGCGTTGATCTTTGGGTTGAGCGCGGTCCTGCACTTGCTGTTGGTACTGCCCTTCGCATTAATGCATGTCCTGCTGGCGCGCCTGAGCGGCGTGGATGTAGGCAGGTGAGGTACAGAGGGGAGATCCAGCCGGTCAGCGACCGGGAGCAGGGTGCTGATTCTTCACGCTGGCGATCTTCTCCTGCATGGTCTGTGCGCGATCGGTGCGCGTGCCCAGTTTGATCTCGCTGTGGATGCGGGCTACGCCCATGCTGAACAGCACCTCGTGACAGCGGCGGATGGTGGCGAAGACCTGCTCCCATTCACCTTCCACGTTGGTGCCGTTGGCATGAAGTTCATAGGTTAATCCGCTCCCGGCGAAAACCTGCTCGCAGGCGGCAATGTAAGCGGAGAGGGACACACCGGCTCCGATGGGGATGATGGTAAAGTCAACAATGACGTGCATGGTGCTCCTTAATAGATAAATGGAATGAACCGTTTGGTGGTCTTCATGTAGTCTTCATAGGGCTTGCCGAAGTAGCGAATGCATTCCGCTTCGTCTGCCCGGGCAGTGCGCACCAGGAAGGCGGAACTCACCGCTGCCAGGCATGCGCCTGCCCGGTCGGGGTGTTTAAAGAATAAACCCCAGGCGAGTAACAGCAGGGAGGCATACAGGGGGTGACGGATGAAGCGGTATATGCCATCTGTCACCAGGCGTGTGGTCTTTTCAAAAGACACCAGACCCGGTTCCGCCGGGCGCACGGAGGCCGGTCTTCCTTGACGGTGCAGCAGGAGACTCCCCCAGATGACTGGCGGGAGGCTGAGCAGGAGCAGGGTCCAGGCAATGGATTGGTACCAGGAAAAGGGTTCCACGAACCAGAAGTCAACCTGCAGCAGGAACAGGATGAGGATCGTTTCCCAGGCGAAAAAGCGGTGGAAACCGTGCGAGCCCGGGTCGCGCAGGGCTTTCCAGGATATGCCCAGCAGGAAGGCACTGACCACGATCAGGGTTGAGATCTTCCAGAGCATGTTCACCGCTGCCGGATCAAATGGGGCAAGTTCTACCCGGTCCCGAATTGGCGGTCCCCGGCGTCGCCAAGTCCAGGCACGATGTAACCGTGTTCATTAAGTCGGTCGTCGATCGCTGCCAGGTGGATGGGCACGTCTGGATGCGCCTTCTGCAGGGCGGCAATGCCCTCTGGCGCGCCGATGATGCCGGCGAATTTGATCTTGCGCACCCCCCAGCGCTTGAGGACATCCACGGCGGCGATCGCCGAACCCCCGGTGGCAAGCATCGGATCGAGGATCAGGCAGACGCTCACGGTGGGTTCGATCGGTAATTTATTGTAATATTCCACCGGTTTAAGTGTCTTTTCATCCCGGTACAACCCAATGTGCCACACTTCTGCCTGGGGGATGAGTTCCCAGATGCCTTCAACCATACCGAGACCAGCGCGCAGGATGGGCACAAGCCCGATCTTTTCGGTCAACTGCATGCCTTTGGTTGCTGCCAGTGGAGTATCCACACCGACGGAGGCGACTGCCAGGTCGGCAGTGACCTCATAGGCGAGCAGCCCGGCGATCTCGCGTACCAATTCGCGAAATTTCTTCGGTTCGGTGGCTTTATCGCGCATGCGGGTCAATTTGTGGGCGATCAGCGGGTGGGTGGAAGCGTGAACATTTACCATAAGCCCTCCATCTCTGCCTATTATATCCGGGTCCGGGTCGCAGGGTCGGTCTTCGGGTTCATACGAGCGACCCGGGGGACCGGAAATATGGGCGCGAGTGGCTTGACGGTTTGTATGTTTCTAGTGTATTCTAGGTTAAATTGTGGTGTTGAGCGCCAATGACCTATCGCATCCTGATCGTTGATGATAACGAAACCAACCTGCTGCTGATCAGCAAGATCTTGAGCCTGGAAGGCTACCAGGTGATGACTGCTGTCAGCGGCGCTGAGGCACTTGCCCTGGTTGATAAGAATATCCCCGACCTGGCGATCCTGGATGTGATGATGCCCGAAATGAACGGGTATGAACTTTGCCGCAAACTGCGTGAATCACCTGAACTGGAACGCCTTCCCATCGTCATGCTGACTGCCACGAACAATGTGTGTGACCGCAGGCTGGCGCTGGAAGCAGGCGCAGAAAAAGTCTGGCAGAAACCTTTCGATATCGATACCCTGCGCAAGGAGATCGGGACTCTGCTCAGGGACAACGGACACCCTGCCTGAGGGTGTTGAAGCCGCCGGTGGGGGGAGGAACGGTCCTTATCCGTTCCTGGTATCCTGGAAACCAATGGTCACGATGCCGTGCCCTTTTACTTTAAAGACCAGGCGGCCTTCGTTTGAGGGGGGCAGTTTGCCGGCTTTTTCCTCCGCCAGGTTGAGCAGTTCTGCCCTGGCAACGGGGAAGCCCGGATGCATTTCCACCTGGATCATCCCGGCGCTCAGATTATAGCCTCGCACCAACCAGCCCTTGCCATCCTCTTTTTCCTTGACCGCGCTGACCATGAAATCCGGGGGTGTCATCTGGACAAAGGAGCCCTCCGGCGGCAGGATACCGGCATGGATGCCTGTGCTCATGGCGCGCAGTGGTGTTTCAAAAGCATAGGCGCTCTGGAAAGCGTGCATCGCCTCCGCCTCTACGCTTATGGAGTAATCGAACGCCCAGGTCCCCGGCATCTGTGCCCCCGGAGTCTCAACGAAGGGTCCGGCATGACCCTTACGGTTGCTGAAGTCATCACGGGAGAGCCAGCCGACACAGCGCAGCAGGGTCAGGGCGATCTCACTAGATCGGAAGAGCACACG
>JBFYSG010000168.1:0-10066 GCA_041301835.1 Chloroflexota bacterium
GTTGATGCTTAAAAAGATCATCCGGCAGTTCCCTGCCGGATGATGGCATTTGCTTTCAGGCTTTCTTTTCTTCCTTCGGTTTCCTGGGCAGACCCCAAAGCAGCACTGCCACACCGATGCCGGCTGCCACGCCGCCCAGCGCGCCCCAAGCTGTGAAGACAGCCATGGCGATCACGAGACCGGCAAGCCCCAGGAAGACCGCCACCTGTACCTGCCAGAGGCTGGTCTTCTTCAGCAGGTCAAGCGCCAGCCAGCCGAATCCCAGACCAAAGACCGCCAGTCCCAGGAAGCGGAGCAGTGAGGCTAAGAGATCGACGATATCGTACAAGATGCTTGGCATATGTTCTCCTTTTCAAATGATAGGAAATGGTTAAGTCCATGCCCAGATGAGCCATAGACCGATCATGACCATCCCCATTATAAACCGGATTGCGACCGCCCAGCCGCAACCGAGCACCAATCCTCTCATCGAATTGAATGCCAGGCGCGGATCCTTCAACCGCGCCCATTCCAACAGGAAGAGCGTCGCCAGCGCCGCCAGGAAACCACCGACGATCGGGAGCAGGAAGTTGCCCGCCACCGCCGCCACCAGCGCCACCAGCACCACCCACCAGGGCGCGCCCTCTTTGTGCGCCGTGGTACCCATGAGAACGTTATCGGCGAACGAACCGACCACCATCAGCACCGTCATAAGGGCAAACATCACCCACCCCAGCGTGGTGAACCCGGCAAAGATGCCATAGCCCAGCGCCACCGCCCAGATGATGACCAGCCCGGGCAGGATGGGGATGAGCAGCACCAGCAGCCCAAAGAGCATAAAGGTCAGCGCCAGCGACTTGCCGATCAGTTCGGGGGTGACGAGATCCCAATAAGGCATGCTTGTCTCTCCAGAAGTTCAAACCCGGCAGCCCGGTTCCGTTACGGGCGGATGACGTCGACCCCGCCCATCCAGGGCAGCAAGACTTCCGGTACTTTCACCGACCCATCCTCCTGCTGGAAGGTTTCCAGCACGGCGATGAGCGTGCGCGGCATGCCCAGACCCGAGCCGTTGAGCGTGTGCAGGAAGCGCACCTTCGACCCGTCTGCCGGGCGGTAGCGGATGCCCGCCCGCCGCGCCTGGAAATCGGTCACATTCGAGACCGAGGAGACCTCCAGCCATTCCTTCAAGCCCGGCGCCCAGACCTCGAGATCGTAGGTGATGGCGGAGCCGAAGCCGATATCGCCGGTGCAGAGTTGTTTCAGGCGATAGGTCAGCCCAAGCCCGGCACAGGTTGCCTCGGCATCCGCGCGCATCTTCTCCAGCATGTCATTGGAGTCCTCGGGCTTGCAGTAGATGTACATTTCCACCTTGTCGAACTGGTGCCCGCGCTTGATGCCGCGCACATCGCGCCCGGCGCTCATCTTCTCGCGCCTGAAGCAGGGTGTGTAGGCGGTGTAACAACGCGGCAATTGCTTCTCCTCCAGGATCTCATCCATGTGCAGACCGGTCAGCGGCACCTCGGCGGTGGGTACCATCCACAGGTCTTCCTCGGCATCGTGGTAGAGGTTGCCAGCGAACTTGGGTAATTGCCCGGCGCCGTAGAGCGTGGCAGAACGGACCATGAAGGGCGTGTACTGTTCGGTGTAGCCCTGGCGGATGTGCAGGTCGAGCATGTAGGCGATCAATGCCCGCTGCAGACGCGCCCCGGCGCCGCTGAGCACGTAGAAGCGCGAACCGGTGATCTTGACGCCGCGCTCGAAATCGAGGATGCCGAGGGCAGGACCCAGGTCCCAGTGGATGCGGGGCTCGAAACCGTAAACGGGTATTTCCCCGACGGTGCGCAGGACGACGTTATCGTTCTCGTCCCTGCCGGGCGGGGTGCGGTCATCGGGGATGTTCGGCAGGGTGGCAGCGGCGGCACGCAGTTCCTCCTCCAGCGCGCCCAACTGCCCATCCAGCGCGCTGATGCGCTCGCCCACCAGGCGCATGGCTTCGATCTTCGCCTGGCGCGAGTCGGCGTCCTTCGACTTGCCGATCTCCTTCGAGACGGTGTTGCGCTCCGCCTTGAGCGCCTCCACCTCGGTCAGCATGGCGCGCCGTTTTTCATCCAGCGCCAGGATGTCATCCACGATCCCGTCTTCCATCTGGCGGTCGCGCAGCGACTTGCGCACCAGGTCGGGTTGTTCACGGATCAGGTTCATATCCAGCATCGCACACCTCCACGCAAGGGATCCCGTTCCAGGAACGGCAACGCCCCCTCGGTCTGCAGGACGAGTGCCGGAACAGGGTAACCCGGCAAAAGGGGGCGTCTCGTGGTACCACCTGCTTTGCTTCTCATGCACGCGCTAACGGGCGCTCCCGTTCCTCTTACGGCGCGGGGTGGATTCCGGCGCCCCTGCGAGGACCCGACCGGAGTGGATCGCAGCGCTTTCCCGCCTGCCTCGCACCGACCGGCAGGTCTCTGGTCGGGGGTGGCGCTGGTTGGTCTCCGGGTGATGGTTTGGTTGTCAGGGGTATTATACCAAAGCATCCATACGCCCGTGATATACTTGTGGGCGCATGAAACCCACCCATCTCCCCCGGCGTACTGCCCTGGTGCTGCTGCTCGTGCTGCTTACGGTCTTCCTGAGCGGCAACGCGTTGATCTTCATCCGCGCCCATGCCGCGGCGGAAGACGCCCAGGCGGCAACGCTCACCACCACGCCGGCGCCCGTCCTGACCATCACCCCCACGCCGGAAGCGGCGTCCGCCTCGGCGGATACCACCGGCATCCTCATCCTCGGCATCCTGCTGGTTGTGATCATCCTCGTCGGGCTGCTGTGGGGCAGCCGCATGGCGCGCAAGTAACCCCGTTCAAGCCCAGGGATGGCAGGGGGCAGGATCCCCATGATCATCCTACATGCTGCGCCGCACTCCTACCGCCGGGAGGGCGGCTTGCTCGTCTCCCGGGCAGGCAGAGCTGCCCGGTGAACCTCCAGAACCGGCTAACCGCATGGGTTGTCAACTTGTCCATTCGGCTGGTATAATCTTCCAAATATCATATCCGGAGTATTTTTGATGGAAAATAATGAATCCCAGCTCGGGCAGGGGGAGATGTCCGAGGACACCGCACCTGCCGAAGGCACCAACAACCAGCAAAACATGGAAGCCCTGCTCAACCAGGAAGGCCTGGCGCTCGATTTTCCCCAGCCCGGGGAGATCCGCACTGGCGTGATCGCCAGCATCAGCCCGAACCAGATCCTGGTCAGCGTGGGCGCCAAATCGGAAGGTGTCATTACCGGTCGTGAACTGGAAGCGATCGACACCGCTGAACGCGCCACCCTCCAGGTGGGACAGGAGATCCTGGTCTTCGTCCTGTCCTCGGAGGATGACCGGGGTAATGTCATTCTCTCCTTCACGCGTGCCCAGGAACAGAAGGGCTGGGCGGAAGTCGAACAACTGCTCGAAGCCAGCGGTTCCTTCGAAGGCAAGGTGGATGGATTCAACAAGGGCGGTCTCATCGTCCCCATCTACGGCTTGCGCGGTTTCGTGCCTGCCTCCCAGTTGGGCATTTCACGACGCATGGCGGTCACCGGCGATACGCCCGACGCCCGCTATGCCAAGATGATCGGCGAACCGATCACGGTGCGCGTGGTGGAAGTGGACCGCAACCGCCGCCGCCTGATCCTCTCCGAGCGCGCCGCCTCGACCGAGACACGCCAGTCCATCAAGGAGCGCGTGATCGAATCGCTCGAGGTGGGCAAGGTCTATGCCGGCAAGGTGACCAGCGTGGCAGATTTCGGTGCCTTTGTCAATGTCAACGGCGCCGACGGACTGGTGCACCTCTCCGAGATCTCGTGGGAGCGTGTGACGCACCCCTCCGAGGTGCTGGAGGTCGGTCAGGAAGTGCAGGTCAAGGTCATCAACATCGACCACGAGAAGAAGCGCATCGGCTTGTCCATCCGCGCCCTGGAGAACGACCCCTGGCAGCGCAAGGTGGAGAAGTTCAAGGTCGGTCAACTGGTGGAAGGCGTCATCACCCGCCTGACCAAGTTCGGCGCCTTTGCCCGCCTGGAAGGCGACCTGGAAGGCTTGATCCACATCTCCGAGATCAGTGAGACGCGCATCGAGCACCCCAAGGAAAAACTCCACGACGGTGAAGTGCTGACCCTGCGCATCATCCGCATCGATCCCGACCAGCGCCGCATCGGCTTGAGCCTGCGCAAGGTGGACTCGGGTGCCTACAAGGACCTGGACTTCAAGCAGATCGACCTGGAAGGTGTGACCCTGGATGTCCAGGGAGAAGCCCCGGCGGTCGAGGCAGAGAAGACCGAAGAAGCCGCACCGGTCAAAGCCAAAGGCAGGAAAGCCGCCGCGCCGAAACCTGCGGAAGAGACTCCCTCTGAACCACCGGCGGAGCCGCCTGCTGCGGTCGAGACAGAGAACGCGGAAGCAGCCCCGGTCAAGGATGAAGGCGAAGCCGAAGAACCCGCCGCATAATATAGGACCCCAAAGCCCGGTTCCCGCGCCTGTGGAGAGCCGGGCTTTTTATTTCTCTTATGAAACCCTATCTGCTCGTTGATGCCCACCAGGACCTGGCATGGAACATGCAGGCTTTCGGGCGCGATTACAGCCGCCCAGTGGCTGAAACGCGCCAATTGGAAGAACAGAACCGCGCCCCTGCCCTGGAACACCAGGGGCACACCCTGCTGGGCTGGCGCGAATTCCAGCAGGCGCGCCTGGCGCTCATCTTCGGCACGCTGTTTGTCACCCCCGGCAGGCTGCGCCAGACCTGGGAAACCCTTTTCTACGACGACAGCAACCAGGCGCAGCGCCTGTACCAGCAGCAATTGGACCGCTACCACGAACTGGTGGACGTGCATCCCGACAAGTTCCGCCTGGTCGGCAGCCGCGCCGACCTGCAGGGCATCCTGGCGAATTGGCAGGATGACGCCACCGAAACCCACCCGGTGGGTCTCGTCCCGCTGATGGAAGGCGCCGAAGGCATCCGTTCCATTGGGGAACTGGAGGCGTGGTGGCAGCGCGGCGTGCGCATCATCGGGCTCGCCTGGGCAGGCAACCGTTACTGCGGCGGGACGCGCGAACCCGGTCCGCTGACCGAGGATGGGCGCCAATTGCTCAAAGCCATGGCAGGCTTCGGCTTCATCCTGGATATCAGCCACATGGACGAACTCGCCGCGCGCCAGTCGCTCGACCTGTACCCCGGGGCGGTCATCGCCAGCCATGCCAACGCCGCGGCGATCATCCGCGATTACAGCGGCAACCGCCACCTTTCGGATGAGGTCATCCGGGCGCTCATCGCCCGCCAGGGGGTCATGGGGCTGGTGCTCTCCTGCCGCTTCCTGGATTACCGCTGGCAGAAAGGCGACCCGCGCCAGAACGTCTCGCTTGAACTGGCTGCCGCCCACGTGGACCACGTCTGCCAGATGGGCGGAAGCGCCGCCAACGTGGGGCTGGGCAGTGATTTCGACGGCGGCTTCGGTTTGCAGGCAGTGCCCGGCGAGGTGGATACCATCGCCGACCTGCTGAAACTTGCCCCATTCCTCACGGCGAAAGGATACCCGGAGCAGGAGATCGCCGCCATCCTGGGCGGCAACTGGATCGCCATGCTCCAGGCTCATCTGCCGCAATGACAAACGCCAAAACGTCCGTCTCCCCCGATACCAGCCCGGCGAGCAGCCTGTCGCGCGCCCGCACGCGCCTGAGCCTGTTCCTCACCCTGGCAGGGCTGGTCGTCTTTTCGCTGGGGGCGCGCCCGGGTCTCTTTGGGCTCGACCGCAGCCCGGTGGTGGGATTCGTGCAGTTGTCCTTCTTCACCATCGGGCTGGGCGTCATCTGCCTGGGCGGGTACATCGGTCTGACCGGTTTCTGGAAGAACGGCAACCGCACCATCGCCGCAGATTTCGGCTCGCGCCTGGTCGCCACCGGTTATGTCATCGCCGTCTTTGCCGGCATGGCGGATGTCTTCGGCATGGGGTCACACGTTTTCCCGATCCTGCCCTTCTTCGGTCCGTGGCAGGCAATGGGCGTGCAGATCGGGCAGTTCATTATCGCTGTGGGCTTCATCCTGCTCCTGCCCTTCCAGCCGGGCAGAAAGCTCGACCAGCCGAAAACTTCCTGAGACCTGCATCTAAATTAAATGAAAAACCTTCTCCGAAAAGATCCAGAGCGGAGAAGGTTTGTTTTTCAGGGGGGGATCAGGGCATGAAGTGGGAGAAGCGCAGGCTCTCACCAACCTGTTCCATGGTCGAGTAGAAGCCCAGCACCTCGAACCAGGTCGTCCCGGGTTTGAAGGGGAAAGGCGAGCCATCCAGGCTGGCAAGCGAAACGACCGCATCCGGCGCCTGGCGCTGCCATTGGGCTTCATACATCTGCCCGTCACGGAAGACGAACGCCGTTCCGCTGCCGATCAACTGGATATCCCACACTTCCTCATCGAATTTCTCGTGCACGACGTACAGCACCACCACGTTATCATAGGACAGCACCTCGCCGGTCAGCCTGTCCACCGACTGCGTGTACTGTTCGCTCAGACCGCTGTGCGGGTCGTCGGCGCTGTCGGCAAAACGCAGGTACTGCCCCAGGGCGGGGTCATACTGCCAGCGGTTGTAGATGGCACTGGAATAGCGCACAAAGATCTCGCTCATCGGCGTGCCCCCCGGCGGCGGGGTCTGCTGGAAGTACATGCCATCCAGGTTCTGGCGCCCGTTCTCCACCCCTTTGGTGGTGATATAGTCGCTCAGTTTGGCGGTATCCACCATCAGGTGGTTAAACCCGGAGGGGTCGTAGCGGAAAAGCGGGGTGGTGTTGCCTTCCACCACCAGGCGGTCGTAGAACTCGCCGGCATACAGCCGGTTGAGCACCTTCTCGTATGCCGACCCGAAGGCGAAGACCGCATCGTAGGCGCGCACCAGGTGCACGTCAATGAAGCGAGCCGAGCGGATGGGACCGACCATTTCGGCATCCTGCCCGTAGAACAGCGCCGCGAAGCGGCTGGTGCCCTCCTCGGTGTAGTATTCGTAGACGATATCTGCCAGCGAAAGCCCCCACTGCGGGCGCACACTGCGCGGCAGGTTGGAGATCTTCACCAGCAGGGGGCGGCGTTCCAGCAAGGCGGGGTCCTCGGCGCAGGTGCCGGTGAGCGGGTTCACATCCTCGGGGAAAGCGGTTGGTCCGTAGGACTCCTGTGGATAGCACAGCGAGGGGTCCAGCGTGGCGGTGAGCGTGGGGGTGAAGGTGAGGGTCGGTTCCGGGGTCTCGCTGGGGAGAGGCGGTTCCGTGGGGACCGGCGTGGCGCCGCTGCAGCCCGCCAGGAACAGGAGCAGCAGTGCCAGCAGGAAGGGGGTGCGTTTGGGCATGGGAAGTGGGTCTCCTTGGGTCAAGGAGACTATCATACTCCAATCGAGGCGGATTGAGAACCACCCCGACCGGGCGCGCCGCCCCCCGGTTTGACGGTTCATTCTGCCTGTGGTATCATCCTGCCACAATTCAATAGCCCCTAACGGCACTCTTATCCAGAGAGGTGGAGGGACCGGCCCTGTGAAACCTCAGCAACCCCCGTCAAGGCGACCCGCGCGGTCGCCGGGGCGGCAGGTGCTAACTCCGGCAGCAGGGGTGACCCACAAGTCACCCGCGATCTGGAAGATGAGAGGGCAGCCGTGCGCCAAGCGCAATTGCCCTTTCGTTCCGAAGGGGCAATTTCATTTCAGAAAGGGAAACGTATGTCCACTACTTTCATGACCTCCCCCAGCCTGATGTTCACCTCCGAATCGGTGACCGAGGGACACCCGGACAAACTCTGCGACCAGGTCGCCGACGCCGTCCTGGATGCCTGCTTCGAGCAGGACAAGAACAGCCGCGTGGCTTGCGAGGTCGCCACCAAGACCGGTTTCGTCATGCTGTTGGGCGAGATCACCACCCACGCCTTTGTCAATTTCGACGAACTCGTCCGCAAGGTGGTCGTCGAGATCGGTTACGACCGCGCCAAGAAAGGCTTCGACGGCAACACCTGCGGCGTGCTCTCCGCCATCGCATCCCAGAGCCCGGATATCGACCTGGGCGTGAGCAAGTCGCTGGAAGCGCGCGACGGCGACCGCGACAAGATCGACCTGATCGGCGCCGGCGACCAGGGCATGATGTTCGGCTACGCCTGCAACGAAACCCCGCAGTTAATGCCCATGCCCATTTACCTGGCGCACAAACTGACCCGCAAACTGGCGGAGGTGCGCAAGGCGGAGACCCTGCCCTGGCTGCGCCCGGACGGCAAGAGCCAGGTCACCATCGAATACGCCTTCGGCAAGCCGCGCCGCGTGGATACGGTGCTCGTCTCCACCCAGCACGACCCGGATATCTCGCAGGATGAGATCCGCGCCGGCGTCATCGAGCACGTCATCAAGCCGGTCATCCCGCCCGAAATGTGGGACGGCGGACCAAAGATCTACGTCAACCCCACCGGCCGCTTCGTCATCGGCGGACCGATGGGCGATGCCGGCGTGACCGGGCGCAAGATCATCGTGGATACCTACGGCGGGATGGGGCGCCACGGCGGCGGGGCTTTCTCGGGCAAGGACCCGACCAAGGTGGACCGCTCCGCCGCTTACGCCGCCCGCTGGGCAGCCAAGAACGTGGTCGCCGCCGGGCTGGCAGAGCGGGTGGAGATCCAGGTGGCGTACGCCATCGGCGTGGCGCACCCGCTCTCGGTGAACGTGGAGACCTTCGGCACCGGCAAGATCGCCGACGAGAAGATCAGCAAACTGGTGCTGGAGCACTTCGACCTGCGCCCCGGGGCGATCATCCGCGACCTGGACCTGCGGCGCCCGATCTTCCGCAAGACCGCCGCCTACGGGCACTTCGGGCGCGACGACGTCCAGTTCCCGTGGGAGGACACGCACAAAGCCGCGGCGCTCAAGAAAGCCGCCGGATTGTAAGCCGCGCCAACATCGAAGCAGGAGGCTGCCCGGGAGCAAGCACCAGGCAGCCTCTCTCAATTTAAGAAGTGGAAAAGAGTTCCTCACCAGACCGCATCCGGCGGGCGTCATTTGAGCGGGGTGGCGGTGCCTCCGGGTGTGACACAGGCGGGGGACAGGGTGTAGGTGTTGCCGAACAGCACGGGGGGGAAGCAGGCATCTGCAAAGGCTTGCGTGGTGTCGCTGCCCAGCAGGTCGTTGAGGATGTCGCGGTACTGCGCCACGGTGGGCGCCGGGTGCTCGTAGTCCGCCTGTTCCACCTGCCCCGCGCCGGAGGTGTACAGGTCATCCAGGGCGATGAGGCTGGGAGCCAGGTCCTGCCATTCGAAACCGTTCTGCCGGCAGAGTTCGGTGATCAACTTGCCGCCGTAGTCGCCGGGAGAGGGCCACAGGTCGCCGTAGGTGCAGAATTCCGCCGGGTCCATGAGACCGGCGGCAAAGGAGGGGACGGGTACGACGAAGTCGTGCATGAACTCGGCTTTGTATTCCCGCACGCCGCCGGCATAGCCGGAGAGGCGCCCGAAATAGATGGTGTGCATGTACTCGTGGAGAGGGAAGTATTGCCCATCGACCTGAGACGCCATGGCGATCTTCTCTTCCAGCGTGGGGTAGTAGCCGGGTCCGTCGGTGCAGGTGTATGCCTGGTGGGTGTGGGGATAGACAAAGGCATGCCCGGAGGGGTGGAAACTGCAGGTGCTGTCTTCGAAGACCAGGTGCATGTCGACGGGCTGAAGTTCGGGCAGGGTATCCACGCCGGTCCATTCGATCAGCATGGCATGGGCGGCACGGAAACCGGCATACTCGGCGTAGATGTAGTCCAGTTCCAGCGGGCAGGGGGTCTGGCAGACGAAGCGGAAGGGGTCGCCGGGCACCTGGTAGGCATCGTAGGGCACGCCGTCGATGTCGATGGCTGTGACCGGGATGGGGACGACGGGGATGGGCGTGTCGATGGGCGCGGCTTCCTGCGGGGCGGGGGTAAGGTCGCCGGCGGGGAGCGTGGGGATATTACAAGCCGCCAGACCGGCGAGCAGCAGGATGGATGCCAGGACGATGGGTTTCATACTTTCTCCTCGGGCAATGAATGGTTGATGTGGTGCACCCATCATTATAGGTCTTTTGG
>JBFYSG010000169.1:0-13620 GCA_041301835.1 Chloroflexota bacterium
GGTGGTGATGGCGACCAGGATCGCCAGCACCGGTATGCCGACGCCGAACATGTAGACGCGCTCGGGCTGTCCCAGGTTCATCCAGAGGAATTTACTGTTGACCGGGATCAGTTGATCCAAGCCCCAGAAGGACCAGACGCCGTTCGTCAGGATCAGCAATTGCGCCGGCGAGGCTGCCAGGGCGCGCGTGATGCTCTGGTACAGACCGAAGATGATCGGTATCTGGATCAGCATGGGCAGGCAGGTGCCGAAGGGGTTGATCCCCAACTCCTTGTAAAGCCGCATCTGCTCCTGGGCAAGTTTTTCCTTGTCATCCTTGTATTTCTTCTGGATGTCCTGCCATTCCTTGTTGCTTTGCATCGCCTGCATGGCTTGACTGCCCTTGATCTGTTTCGCCATCAAGGGGTGGGTCACCAGGCGGATGAGGATGGTGAAAAGGATGATGGCGATGCCGAATTGACCACCAACCAGTTTATAGATGATCAGGAGTATGTTCGTGAAAGGATTGACGATGATGCTTTCCCACATGGCTTTTTTCCTTTATTTCTCGGGAGTGAAGTCCCAGGTCTGGGAGCCTTCTTCCAGGGCAACCAGGAGCGATTCACCGCCCGTGGGGCTGACCAGGAGCAGCGTGCCTGCCTGTTGCAGCGGACCGATCACCTGACCATCCACCGATTCGTTGCCGCCAACCTCCCCATCCAGGGCAATAAAATAGACCTTGCCCGCATCGGTGCCGACGACCAGTTCGGCGCCTGCCAGAACAGGCGATCCGACGATGGCACCGTCAAGTTCCACCTCCCAGAGCAGGTCACCCGTCAGGTCATAGGCATACAGGTTGCCGGCACCATCGCCCAGGTACAGGGTGTCACCTTCCAGCAGCGGACCAGACCACGCCCAGGATGCCAGTTCCTCCTGCCAGAGCAGGTCGCCGGTGCGGGCTTCGAAGGCTGCCAGGTGACCGGTGAACAACGTGGCATAGAGCACCCCATCCTGCAGGACAGGTGACCCGAGGATGGCGCCGTCGGTTTCGGTCTCCCAGGCGGGCTCACCCGTCTCTACATCAAGGGCATAAAGCCTGGCGCCAAGGGTGCCAAAGTAGACACGATCGCCGTCCGAGACCGGTGTTCCCCACAGTGATTGTCCGGCTTTGAACTGCCAGAGTTTGTCTCCATCCAGGTCGAGGGCATACAGGCTGTAATCGGCATTCGGTGCATAAATGGCTTCGTTGGCAACCAGCGGTGAGCCGATCCAGCGGTCGCGGGCTTCAGCGAAGGTCCAATTCTCACTTCCATTTTCAGGATCGAGGCTGTAGAGCACGTGGTCATAACCGCCGACCAGCAGTTGTCCGTCCTCCGTCAACACCGGCGCGGCGAACGCGCTCAGTTTGACCTGGAAACGCCAATCTTCGGCTTGCGTTTCCAGGTTGATGGCATAGACATGAGTTCCGCCGGATATGTACACGGTGTCTGCATCTGCGGTCATGCCATTCCAGGAGGAAGGGGTCATGCCGGTGGCGCACCCGCCGAGGAAAACGGCAAGCGCGAGCAGCGCGATGAGTGGAAGCAGGTATTTGGTCTTCATGGAGCAGGTCATCTCCTATGGAACGGGGTCGAAACTTTCCCCGTGGTTGAACGGGTTGCAGCGCAGGACGCGCCAGATCGCCATCAAGCCGCCTTTTAGAACACCGTATTTATAGACAGCCTGGTAGCCGTAATGGGAACAGGAAGGATAGAACCGGCAGGTATTGGCAGGGATCGTGCGTGCAAAGGTGGACTGGTACAGTCGGAAGAGCGCCAGCAGGACAAAACGCGGAAAATGCCATATCTTGTGCGGCATTGCGCGCAGACTCGGTTCATTCGGGTATTCACTGGGTAGATATTCAGTCTTCATGATGACTGGTCAGCAATCTCGCACGGGTAAACAGGTCAGACAGGGCTTCCTGGGTTTGCTGGAGACTCGACCCGCTCAGTCCTGCGCGGGCGATCAACAGCAGGTCCGCGCCGGGAAGGAGCCGCGGCAGGAATTCGTTTGCCGCCACCCGCAGCAGGCGCTTTGCCCGGTTGCGGTGAACGGCGTTGCCGATTCCTGTCCCGGCTGTCACGCCGATGCGTGCGCGCTGTTGATCCGTTCCCAGGGCATATAACACGACAAGCGGGTGGGCATAGGACTTGCCGGAACGCCGCACCCGCTTGATATCGATTGACCGTCTCAGGCGAAAACGCCGTTTCACCTGCGCCTCGAAACCAACACTCCTGCGATGCCCGTCGTGCCTTGCTTTCCTACCAACGTACGTGTTTCACGTGGTTGTTGGATCGGACCGTAAGGCGGTAGCGGCCTTTCAGACGCCGGCGCTTGAGCACCTGGCGGCCATCAGCCGTGGCCATGCGCTTGCGGAAGCCGTGCACGCGCACGCGGTGGCGGATACGAGGTTGATAGGGACGTTTTGTTGCCATGCCATATCCTTATAAACAAAAGATTTCAAACACCTAGCGGCTTAACGCGCCGGGGGTTTTTCCAGAGACGAAGCGCAATTATACCTGAGAGACCTGTTTAGGTCAAACCGGGTTTTGGGCGGAAATCTCCCCCGGCTTTCGCGAAGCATAGTAACCGCGGTACTCCGGAGGCAGCAGGTCAGCAATGGCGCGCATGACCAGGTCGGTATTCGCCTGCCGGGCGGCGCGGCGCGCCTCGCCCCTGCCTTCCACCGGGGGGAGTTGCAGCGGCTGACCGATATGCATTTCCAGCGTCGGGCGCTTCCCGCGCGAGGCTTTCTTCCAGAAATCATCCGTGGTGCCGACGATGCCCACCGGGATGACCGGCACGCCGGTCTGCTCGATGATATAGGCAATGCCCGGTTTTGCCTGGCGCAAGCCGGGCGCATGCGAGCGCCCGCCCTCCGGGGCGATCATCAGCGGCAACCCCGAACGCAGGGCGCCGATAACCTTGTCGAACAGGGCGCGGTCGTATTCCCCGCGGTGCACCTGGATGCCGCCCCACAGGCGGGCAAGGATGTTCTGCCCCGGCTTGCTCCAGATATCCACCGCGCCCATCGCCTCCACCTGTTCGGGCCAGAAGACACCCAGGAAAGGCGGATCGAACAGCGAAACATGGTTGAATGCCACGACATACGGCTTGCCCAATGGGATGTTCTTCTTCCCGCTGATTCGCACCGGTGCGAGGATATGGAAAAGCGTTCCCAGCAGCAGGCGCGCCAGCGGGCGCCCCAACCAGCGCCGCCACCACGCCACCCGATAGGTTTCTACTTCCGACATAGCGCCTCCACTTGGGCAAAGACCTCGTCAGCGTCCAGCTGGTCTGAATCCAGGATGACCGCATCCTCTGCCGGGCGCAGGGGTGCCACGGCGCGGCTCGAATCGATCAGGTCGCGCTGGCGCACCCCTGCCAGGATCTGCTCATAATCCGCCGCCTCGCCGCGCTGGAGGATCTCATCCGTGCGGCGGCGGGCGCGCACTTCCGCCGAGGCATCCAGGTAGATCTTCAGGTCTGCTTCCGGCAGGACAACGGTGCCGATGTCGCGCCCGACCATGACCACCTGCCCGCGCAGACCGATGCGCCTCTGCTGGGCGGTCAGCGCCCGGCGCACATCGGCATACACAGAGACCGGTGACACGTTCGCATCCACCTCGGGGCGCCGGATCTCCCAGGTGATATCCTGCCCGTCGAGCAGCACATCGCAGCCGCGCCCATCCGTGCGGGATGGCGGGCGGATATCGATCTGCGAGTTCTCCGCCAGCGCCGTGACGGCAGGCTCATCCGTGATCGGGATGCCGCGCTGGAGCGCGCCCCAGGTGACGGCGCGGTACATCACGCCGGTGTCGAAGAACAGGTAACCGAGCGCCTCCGCCAGGCGGCGACCCAGCGTGGATTTTCCCGAAGCGGCGGGACCATCAATGGCAAGGATGTTGGGCAAGGTCATGGCTGGATCAGGGTCGGGTCATGGAATGGTCGTGATCAGGGTGTCGTCGTTTCTTCCAATGCTTCAAGCGCCAGGTCGCTGCGCACCCACAGGATGATATCCTCGCGCTGGACCGGCATCTGGCGGTAAACGAACCAGTTCACCCAGTTGGCAAAGCTGGCAGCGTACCAATCACCCACTTCACGCCATACCAGCGGTTCGCCGCGGTATTCGGCGGTCAATCCCAGGTCGCTGAGCAGCGGGGTGATCATCAATTCCGGGGTTTCCACCGGCGAGATCAGGTCTGTGCGCTCTACATCCCAATCGTGGAACATCCACTCCAGGGCGGAGGAGTCCACCCCGGCGATGGTCACCGGCAGTTCGGCTTTCATTCCCTTGTTCAGGATGGAAAGGTCATTCGCTACCTTCAACACCAGATCTGCCCTGCCGAGGCGCGGTTCCGGGTTCCAGAGTTCCAGCGTGCGCGGCTCGCGCACACCCGCCGCACCGGTCGTCATTGCCAGGGTGAACAGGAGCAGCGGCAGGCAGAAGCCCCATACGCCACCCAGCCTGGCATCGTCGGGTGTCCAGCCGGACCCGACCAGGACGAGCGAAATGGCGGTCACCAGCAGGATGCCGCCGATAAAGACCCACTGCAAGCGCGCCTCCGCAGAGGCGGGGTCCACCAGGGTCAGCTTTGCCAGGGTCAGCCAGGCGAGCACCAGCAGGACGAACGTGAAAGTGACCACCGCGCCAACCACCCAGCGGTTGCCCTTCTCGAAATCCAGGTGGCGTCCCAATTCCATTGCTGCCAGGGTCCACAGGGGCAGCAGCGCCCAGACCAGGTCATTGACCTGGTGCCCGACACGCACCGCGACGAGCACGAGACCTGCCAGCATCCACAGGCTCAACAGGATGGAGGTGCCATCCCGCTTGATCAAGCCCCGCACCAAGGCGGTCAAGCCGAACGCCAGCGGCAGGAGTTCATACGCCGGCAGCGCCAGGAACACACGCCCGAGCGGGAGTCCGGAGAGTTGCCACCAACTGGACAGGAATGCAAGTAATGAACTGATCAGAGCGGATAGACCTTGCAGGGAGAGCAGGAGCAGGGTCCCGACCACCAGCAGGGTCCCCAGCCCCCAGTAGAGTGTCGGCTTTACCTCGGCAAACGGGATGCCGCCCCTTGCGGCACCCACCTCACCCCGCCAGCGCAGGGGCAGCACCCGGAAGACCGCCCAAGCCAGCAGCAATCCGACGACTGCCAGCCAGATGGACGGACCCGAGAGCAATGCCAGCGCGGCGAATACAGCCGCCGCAGCACGGCGCTGGTCCAGCCACAGGACAAGGGCAAAGGACAGGAAAGCAACCGCCAGCATCGGCCCGCCCGCCAACCGCGAGATGGCGTTCAGCCCGGGGTCGAGCGCCAGCCCGAAGGCAAGCAGCAGCGCCGGGAGGCGCCCGATGCGCCCTCGCACGAACCAGGGCGCCAGGACCAGCAGCGTGCCGCACAGGGCAGGCAGGAAGCGCGCCCAGAAATCGGTTGCCCCGAAGAGGGCGAACAGCACGGCTGTGAGATGGATGTAAGCCGGATTGGGCAGCATGGCCATGTCCGTGCCGCGGATCAGGGCGAGCGACTGGAGGGCATAATCCGCTTCATAATCCGTCAGCGGCAGCCTTTCCAGGTGGAAGAAACGCAGACCCAGAGCAAGGATCAGCGCCAGGGCAAACAGGGTGTGTTCAAGGGTGAATGGTTTCTTGAGCATAGGTGCCTATTTTTACCACAGGTTTGACACAGGTGATATCCCTGACGGCAAGATTACGCGCTTGCCGTGCCGGTCACGGGACCTGGTAGATGACCACTTCGCCGGAGCGGAAGACCTCCACCAGGTATTGCTGGAATTTTGATTCATAAACGCGGTACGACTGGCGTTCCAGCGTACCAACGACGATATAACGGATCCCATAGTTTTGGATGATCGCGTCCGTCTCCTCCCAGTTATTGGACTGGTAGAGCGTGGGGATGTCCTGTTCCCCGCGCTGCCGCTGTTCATCGAACGTCCCCCGCCATTGGTCTTCATGACCGATCCAGCCGACCACGGTGGGCAAGCCGGAATAGACCGAGATGCGGGCGTAACCGCTGTATTGTCCGCCCACCGCCTCTGCCACCACGCCCATGGGCGCGGCTGCCAGCCAATCGGCGGCAGCGGCGTCATCCGGGAACTGTGCATGGAACAGGTCGGTTCCATCCAGCGTCCAGGTGGAGGCAACGGCGGTGCGCAGCGGGTGCGGGTCGCTGCTTGTGAGGGCAATATCCAGCGCGGCGCGGAAGCTGGGGAAATTGAAATTGCCGGTCTTGTTCGGCAGACCAAAGAACGGGAACGCCAGCCCGACAACCAGCAGGAAAGCCAGCCCCAGGCTGAAGAGCCACAGCCGCGCCTTGCGGAGTTCGGAGAGCATGACCGCGATGCCGAATGCCGCTGCCAGGCTCCACAACAGCCAAGCCTGGTAGTAGAACTTGAAGATCGTGTTCATGCGCTTGCCGAACAGGTCGCGCAGGTAGACAAAATCGGGAGCCAGCACCAGCACGGCGCCGATCAGGATCATGAACAGGACAAAGACCAGCGGCGGCAGGTGATAGACCGAGCGACACCCGGGCTGATCCGGCGCTGGTTCCTCCGCCTGCCTCGCGGCGGCAGGATCCGCCCGCAGCAGGTACGCGATGGGCGGGATGAGCATCGCCAGCATGGTCAGCAGCCCGCCGATATAGGCAAGCCGCCTGAGCAGGGTCGCCCCGAAGAATAACCCCATGCTGACGTATCCCTGCGAGCCGAGATAGGCGGAGGCGAACTCCGGCATTTTGAACTGCACCAGCAGTCCGAACAACCAGGAGAGCAGCCACAGGAGCAGCGTGAACCCCATTCCCAAACCAAGCCCCACTTTCCAGTTGGCAGAAACCTGCCTGCCGCGCCCCAGGTACAGCAGGAAGACCAGCAGGGGCAGGATCAAGGTGCCGAACATCACCCAAAGATGCGCCCCGCGCGTCGGGTATTCCAGGTTGGGCAGGATGCCAGCCGCCTGCGAGGAGAAGCCCAGGTAGAACGGTAGGTAAAGCACGATCGCCAGCAGACCGATCGGTACACCGAAGGCAAGCAGATCCAGCAGGCGTTTCCAGGACCAGCCCATATCGCGCACGCGCGCCAGCACATAACTGCCAGCCAGCAGGGTAAAGCCTGGCAGGATATCCCAGGTATTCAGGAATGCCAGACCGCCCAGCAGCAGCGCTCCGGAGAGGTAACTCAGCCAGTTGACCGGCAAATGGAATCGGCGCACCCGCATCTCACCCTGCCAGCCGCCCATGAACAGGTTCAGGGAAAAAGCCACCGCCATCAGGACGAACGGCATGGCAAGCACGTGTGGGTGCAGGTCGCCCAACAGGTAGGAGAAAGCCGGGAATTCATCGATGACCTCGGTAAACGTACCGGCAAGATCGTAATCCTGCAGGACGCGCGAATCCTGCCACCACCAGATGAAGCGGTCCGGCGTCCATTCATAGGGTAGCCGCGGGGCATCGTTCAGGTGCAGGATGTCCAGCCAGGTCCAGAAATTGAAAGCCTCCAGGTTGGGGCGCACAAGGTTTCCCAAGGCCGTCCAGATATTCTGGTCGCCCGCCTGACCGCTCCAGCCGATGCCGCGCCGGTGCAGGGATTCGAGAAATCCAGCCACATTGGAGATAAGCAGCAGGAAAAGCGGACCCAGCAGCGGGAGCGTCAGCGATGGTTTATCCGGCGTACTGCGCGGCTTGTCCTTCCTGCGTATCGCCAGCAGGTTGTACAGGATCCCGTACGCGCCGCTGGCGCTCAGCGCAAAGACCAGCGCCAGCATCAGGTTATGGGCAACCGCCCCCGGCGCGGCAGTGGCTTTTGCCAGCATGGCGGTCATGACATAACCGAAGTAATAATACGAGATCGAATAACCGGAGAGCCACGGGTCGTTGGGTGGGAATGTGGGTGACCGCAGGATGGCATTGATAAATGCCAGTTCCATCGTCTTCTCGCCGCCCGCTGTCTCGATGGACGGATCGGAGGCACGCACAAAAGTCCATGCTGCGAATGCCAGCAGGAAAAGCACCTCGACCGTGACCACCAGGCGGGCATTGCTGCGCAGCCAGGCCAGCAGCGAGGTCGGGCGCGGGAAGAGCGTCCGGCGCGCGACCCACAGGCTTAATCCAGCGGCAACCAGCAGCGAGAGCACCAGCCCGGCGGCGTCGTTGCGGATGACGCCCAGCGAGGCGAACAGCCAGAACAGGTAACCCCACACCAGCAGACCGAGCGCCCGGGCAAGTGTGTAGCCTCGGTCTGCCAGGGCAGGGAACAGGTGCCAGGCAAGCGGGAACATCAACCACCCCAGCAGGAGCAACAGCAGGTACCAGGCAAGGAAATGGATCATGTTGGCAGTCCGTGGACGTGCGCTGTCAGGTCCTTGACCATGCGGTGGAATCCGCCGCTGCCGTGGGCAATGACCGGATGGTCGATCGGGAAGGACTGGACGACCTCATACCCGTCGCGAGCATACAAGCGGCGCGCCGGGTTGTCGTAGGTGACGATCAACGAACATTTGCTGAATCCGGATGAACGGGCAAGCGCATCGGCATGTGCCAGCAGATGGGCGCCGATGCCGCGGCTTTGCACCTGCGGTGCCACCGCCAGATTGCTGATGTAGAACTCATCTGCCTGCGCCTCCACCAGGTCGCCATACGCCGCCTGCTGGCGCGCCAGGCGCAGGGTCGCCCGCCAGCCGAAGATACCCAGCAGGTGCCAGCCGGTGCGCAGGTCGAGCGAGTGCAAAATGTGCCCCGGGTATGCCAGCAGAAGACCGACCACCTGCCCCGCCCATTCCGCCAGGCAGCAGACCGCGTGGCTGACCCGGTTGTTGCGGCGCCGGAAGAGGGCTTTCACGACCTCATCGGTCGGATGACCCGCTGCCTGCCCGAACAACCAGTCGATTTCATCCCCCATGGACAGGCGGATCAGGGGCGCAGCCTCGGATGCGTCAGTCTGCCTGGCAGGACGGATGGACAAAGTGGGTACGCTCATGGCAGGGGAATCGAGAACGCGCCCTCTGCATTGAGAGAGAGCGGAAGGATGCGGATGATCGCCTTGGGATCGAGAGCGCCGTACAGGTGTGGGAACATCTCCTCCGGGTGGTCTGCGCCCGGTTCCCAGCGCACCTCCTCCTGCAAGCGTGCGCTGTCGATCTCAAGCAGCACCAAGTCTGCCATATCGCGGTAGAGTTCATTGGCTACACGCTGAACCTGGTCTGCCCGCGAACAGTGGATGAATCCCTGCTCTGCCAACGAATCGGCATGATAGGCGCCCGCCTCCAGGGCGGCTGTCCACGCCTGCCGGGTGGTGAGGTGATAGATCAATTCGCTGCCGGGTTCACTCATCAACCACCACCTGGTAGATCACTGTTTCACCGTCGCGGAACACTTCCTGCCAGTAGGTGCCATCATACTGCTCGAATTTCTGTAATCCACTGGGGACCGCCGGGTCGATGGGCGTGTATTTGCCAAGTTCCAACTGCCCGACCACGATGTAACGCACATCATATTTCTCCAGGAAGGAGACGGCAGACTGGATATCGGTGGTATTGTAGAAACCGTCCACCTCGTAGCCGCGCTGGATGACCTGGCTGCCGAAATAGACGCGCTGCTGCTGCTCATGCCACTGCCAGCCGATCACGGCAGGCAGCCCGGTATAGATGGAGTAGCGTGAGAGCCAGGTGTACTGCACACCAGCCGGTGCCGCTTCCACGATCACCGGCGATCCGGCGATATTCTCCTGCATCCACACGATGGCGCGGTAGTCCTCGGCGGTGGAGAACTCACGCCCAAATTCCCCGTAGCGGGTGTACTGCATGTACGCCATGCTATCCAGGGTGTGCGGCGCTTCCACTGCCCAGCGGTCGCGCACCTTGCTCACCCCGGCAACGACCAGGAAGAGCCCCGCACCAGCCACGAGCATGACCGCCAGCACCTGCCAGGCGGCTCGCCAGCCAGCCAGCCACTGGCGCATCTCCAGCAGGAGCCAGGTGGCGCAGGCGGCGGCGCTGATGCCAAGCATGATCCAGACCTGGATGCCGAATTTATAGACCGTGTTCATCCTGCCCACATCCCCGGCGATGGTGAATAGTTCGACGAACATCGTGATCAGCAAACCCGTCCCGATCATGAAGAGCACCAGCCGCTTGGCATCCGAGAGAGTGCTCCGGAAGAGCAGCAGGATGCCTGCCCACAGCGCCAGCGGCATGGCGATCCACAGGCTGGTGGCTTCTTTCCAGGGGGGCGTATTGGTGGGCAGCATCACCCAGACCTGCTGGGCGATGAGCACCAGCAGCAGGACCACCGGCACCGCCAGGATCAGGTGGAAGTACGGTCGCAGTTTGTTCAGGGCGGAGAGCGGGGTTTCCGCCAACCAGCAACGCGTCTCCCAGGTCAGCCAGGTAACAATGAAGAAGAGGAACACCCCCCACTGCACCAGGTACGTGATGATGGGGGTGCGCAAACCGGTCCACTTATTAATGGATGAATATGCCTGCCCGAACCAGTGCGTGAAAGGTTGGAAGAAAAGCAGCGCCAATACGGTCACCAGCGCCGCCGCGCCCGCAGCCAGCGCCAGGCGCTTCCAGCCCGGTGTGGACGGCAGCACCCGCTCGATCCGGGCATGGCGGGCGATGGCATAGAAAAGACCCGCCAGACCGAAGACCAGGTAGGTGTAGAAGTCCCAGGTGTTGGTTGGCTTGAGCGACCCGATGACCAGCGCGCCCAAGAAGAGCCCCAGGGCGGCATCCAGCCTGTTCTTCAAGGCAGCCTTCGACAGCAGCAGCGATAACACCCAGGCAATGACCAGGACGGTCAGCATGAAGGCGATCATGTGCGCGTGCAGGTCAGACCAGAGGAAAGTGAAGGCAGGGAACTCGTAGAACTCGTCGTGCGGGTAGACGAAGATGCGGCTGGCGAACCAGTACCAATCTCCGGGACTGTAGGGCAGGGACATGCCCGCCAGGGTGAGCACAAAACCCTTTACCGTCCACCAGGTCTTCTCCAGCAGGTTGGCACCTTCGATCACGCCGCCAGGCGCGGCATTGCGCTGGAATCCCAGGATGAAGAGCCGCACGATACCGAGGTTGCCGATCAGCACAACTGCGGCGGAGGCGCCGATCCCGCCCAGCAAGGATGGGGAATCCATCTTCAACGACCAGCGCGCCAGAGCAGGCAGGTGAGGCTTGATCAGGTTGTAGCCGATGGAGAAAGCCCCGGTCGCCAGGATGGCAAACAGCGTGGGCAGGATGAAGTTGAAGGCGATCGAGGGGACGATGCCGAGCAGTTTCACCGGGGTGCCGACGATGACATCCCCGAAATAATAGTAGTTGATATACCCGCCGGAGAACCAGGCATCATAAGGCGGGAAGGTGGTGCTCTTGAGGATGGCGTTGAACTGGGCAAAATTCATCGGACGCTCACCGCCCTTGGATGGATGCCACAGGTCCGGGTTGCCCAGGCGGATCAACAGGTCCAACACGAAGAAAGCCAGGAACAGCAATTCAAGGAACAGGTAGAACTTCCAGCGCCGTCCCCATTCTTCTTTCAGCGCGTCGCGCTGGCGCCAAGCCTGCCAGGCTCCGACCAGCGCCACCAGCAGCAGGGCAATGGCAATGGTCACCTTGTTGAACGGGATGCCGTTCGAACCCGCCAGCCACACCAGCCACGCCCACAGCAACAGACCCACCACGCGGGCAAAGGGGTAGCCTCCATCCGCCAGTCCGGGCAACGCGGCGCGTACCAGCGGGAAGGCGAACAAGCCGACCAGGAAGATGACCAGGTACCAGAGCGCCAACCCCAGCCCGGGGAAACGGTTCTGCAGTGCATCCCGGTCGAACAACTCCGACCAGGTGCCGCCTGCCTGCTGGATGGCAACCTGGTCCTCCGGCAGCATCAGGTCCTTGTAATCGTCCGCCTGCCCCGGAAGCAGTTGGACCACGCCTCCCAGGTCCACCGCGCCCAATATCTCTGCCACGCGCGCCGGGGAGTAGTCGGCGCTCTTCTGGAAGATGAATACCTTGGGATGATCGTAAAATGTGAAGGCTTCCTCGGCAGGCTGGTCGTTGATGACCAGCGCGCCCAGGGTCGGATAGTCTTCAAAGGTCGCCACCAGGTCGAATCCCAACTGACCCTGGAAAGTGCCCGGTTCCGCCACCCGGTAGCACCAGATGATATCCTTGTCCTCCGGGCAGCCCAGCAGGGCGCGGTAATACGCCGTGGTCAGCGGGTAGCGCTCGGGGATGCGCGTCGTCTGGGCGTACTGGTGGTTGGTGGGGATGAAGATGTAATCGCCCTGGTCCAACGTGCTCTGGAAGCGCGCCAGTTTGGCGGCATCATCCGCCCAGTAGATCTGCAGGTTCAGGTCGCCGCGGTACAAACCGCCGAAGCCGTCGTAACCGTCGGTGCGGAAAGGCAGGGACCAGTCGTAGTCCGTCTCGTTGATCACCGCCGAGCCGCTCAGGGTCAGCGAACCGCCGCTGGTCTCAAGCACCAGGTAATAGGTCTGCCCGGTCTGCAAGTCTGGCGGCGGATCGAAGATCAGCGTCACCGGGTCGCCGCGCACGTCCCCGCCGGGCATGAAATCCGCAGTCACGCTGGCAGAGGCGATGATCTGCTCCGGCAGCGGGTCCGGAACGGAAGCCAGGTGCACGGTTAAAGACTGCGCGCCGGATGCCGAGAGGTCAGCCACGTGCGCAAGCAGGATGGACTCCAGGCTGCCTTCCTGCCGGGTGGAAAAGACCGTTTGATAGGGAACTTCCGGCGTGATCTGCATACCGGCTATGAAGGACAGGGGCTGCGAGTAGGTGCTGCCGTCATCCATCAGGATGCGAAGGTTGAGCGGCGCGGGCACGTTCTGATAGATCCATTTCGAAGCCGCAATGCGCGGTTCGTCGCGCGTGTAGATGCTGGTAAAAGCAAGCGCCCAGCCTGCGGTCAGCACCAGGACAAGCGTGCCCAGCACGCCGCCGCCAAGCGCCGCCAGGCTCACACGACGGTTGCCGCCTGCCCTGACCTGTAACAACCAGTGCACGAACCAGGCTGCCATCAATGCCAGGAACGGATAGATTGGCAGTTGATAGCGCATGGTCGGGTTGTACATCATCGATTGCCACCCGAAGTAGGCTGCAGTCCACGACCAGATCAACAGGTGCTGTCGCCACTCACCGCGCAGCATGCGCCAGCCCATCCACAGGAATCCGATCCACGCCAGGATGCCAAGCGGCAAGCCGAGTCCCCAGGTGGTCAGGTTCTCAAAGGAATAGAGGTGGGTGCGGCGTGCCCACTGCAGGTTCCAAGGCAGGTCCGAATCGGGGGTCGCCTGCAGGCGTTGTTCGCGCACCTTGTCCAGCCAGAGCTGGTTGATGCCCAGCCCATCGAAGGCATAAGGCTGGAACACGCGGAACGAGAGCAGCGCGAACATGCCTCCCACCAGCAAGGACAGCAGGATCAGGTTCTGCTGTCCCGGGCTGAGCGGCGTGCCGCGCTTCCAGAAACGGATGAACAGGGCAAGCGGCAGGAGCAGCGCCAGCGGGTAGGCGTTCAACTTGGAGGCGATCGCCATGCCGTACGCCAGCCCGAACAGCAGGCTGAACCACAGCACCGG
>JBFYSG010000170.1:0-3063 GCA_041301835.1 Chloroflexota bacterium
AGGCACCATTCCTTTGGTTCCGGGCGCAGCCAGACCTGGAATTCGGTCAATCCATCCAGGGCGGCGAAGGCGGACTCGCGCTGTGCGTCGAGCAGGTCAAGGTATTTCTTGACGATGTCAGACATCCAGGAATGCCTCCAATTTTGCCAATCCTTTCGGCATGTTCCGGCGGGCAAAGCCAATGCGGAAGTGGTTCCCGGGGTGGTCATACAGCGTTCCTGGCAGCAGCAATACCCCGGCTCGAATGACCAAGCGATGGCAAAATTCTCCCACCTCTTCCCCGGTCAGGCGGGGAAATGCGATCGGACCAGCCCGCGGTCTGGTCCATTCGAAACGGTCCGCACGGCGTTCAAAGAAGACATCCAGTAAAGCCAGGTTGCTGCGGATGATCTCCAGGTTGCGATTCACCAGGTGCGTGCCCTGTCGCAGGGCGAGCTCTGCCAGATACTCGCTGGGGGCGCTGTTACAAATGGTGGTGTAATCCTTGAGCGCTGCCATGCGCTCGATGACCTGTTTGTTGCGGCTTGCGATCCATCCGATGCGCAAGCCGGCGAGACCGTAGGACTTCGACATCACACCCAGCGAGGCCGCCTGTGGATCCAGGTCTCATCCAGCAGGTAATCGGTCAGCGGGGTCATATTCCAGTCCGCGGTAGACCTCGTCCGAGAAAAGGATCGCCCCGTGGTCCTGCAGTATGCGCACCATCGCCTGCTGGTCGTGAGACGGCATAAGGTACCCGGTGGGATTGTGCGGCGTGTTGACGACCACCAGACGGGTCTTGCGCTTCAACGCCTTGCGCAATTCATCCAGGTCGAGAGCCCAACCCGCCTCCGGGCGTGCCTGCCAGAGGGTGATGCGGCAGCCGATAGAACGGGCGACTTCGACCAGCGACTGGTAGCATGGCGAGTGGACGATGACATGGTCACCCGCCTGGAGCATGGCATGCATGAACAGGAAGATGGCTTCTTCGGCACCGCTGTGCACCAGAACATCACCCGGATCGATGGTCGAGTACAGGCGGCTGATCTCTGAACGCAGGGAGCGGTTCCCGTTAGACTCGGTGTATCCCAGCCAGAGTCGCTTGAAAGCTTCCCCGGCTCCCTCTTCCAAGCTCAGCAATTCCTCCAGCGACCAGGATTCGCAATCCGAACTGCAAAGCAGATATTCGGTGTTGAACTCATATTTGGCGAAATATCTTTCCAGTTTGAACGGAGAAAGTTCCATGCTTTCTTCCTTCCCCGGGTGGTGTCTTCGATCGGGAAACCACCCTCCTGTACGTAAACGATCAAGCAATGGTGCGCAATTGCCGCGGCATGTCGCTCAGGCAATCGATGCCGGTGCTGGTGACGACCACGTTGTCCTCGATGCGTACTCCGTTCCGCCCAGGCAGGTAGATGCCGGGTTCGACTGTATAAGCCATGCCAGGCTCGAGCAGCTGCTGGTTGTCACCCCGCATGTAGGGATCCTCGTGACCTTCCATGCCAATGCCATGCCCGGTGCGGTGAGTGAAGAAGGCTCCATAGCCTGCATTTTCGATCACCTGGCGGGCTGCCGCGTCGACGGCTGCACAGGGTACGCCGGGCTTGCCAGCCGCCCGGCCAGCCTCATTCGCCTGCAGGACAATGCGGGCGATCTTCGTAAACTCCTCGTCCACCTCCCCGATGGCGAAGGTGCGAGTCAGATCAGAGATGTAGCCATCCACGCGTGCCCCCCAGTCCACCACCAGCAGATCGCCAGGGGATAGTTTGCGGCTACCCGGGGAGGCGTGCGGATTGGCGCTGTTGGGTCCGCTCGAGACGATCGGAGAGAAGGACAGTTCGGGCTGTGAACCGTGGCGCAGCAACTGGACCACCAGCTCGCCTGCCAGTTCCTCCTCGGTCATGCCCATACGGACCAGCGGCAGGGTCGCCTCCAGCGCCGTCTGGGCAACCTGCACGGCATGGCGCATGCTCTCCACCTCGGCAGCCTGCTTGCAGATGCGCAGGCGGCTGACCACCTGGGACGCATCCGGGAAATCCGCTTTCGCAGCCGCATTCTGAAGGAAGCCGAACTCCAGCAGGCGCATCTGAGGTGGTTCCACGCCGATCCTGCCGCCTGCCAGGGAGAGGGATCGCAGGGCAGCATTGAAAACTCCCTGCCAGGCATCGGGCTGCTCCGGGTAGGGGAAGGCCTTCAGCGGGAGGCCGGCATTTTCCACCTTCAGCATCTCCAGTTCAGGCAGAACGATCACCGGCTGGCTGTGAGGGGTGAAGATCGCCACCACCGGTCGTTCCATCAGATGGAATTGCAACCCGGTCAGGTATTGCAAGGAGGCGCCAGGGTTGAGCGCCAGGGCATCCAACCCGGAGGCCTGCAATGATCCAGCCAGTTTCTCCAACCTGCTCGTGTACATGGGTTCTCCTGTTTCTACCGGTTTTCCTTCCCGGTCGGCGATCCTATTGTATACCAAGCCGGCACATTGCACAAAGCCCGGAGGCGGCTCCCCTCCATGGATCGAAGGTAATGTTCCCAGGTGATGTTTCCTTTCATGGTATCATTCCCCGGTCAGAGCAGTCCCATGGATGACAGTATCACCATCATCGAAGGTCCACCACCGGTTTTTGAGCCTGTCCAGGATGCCTGGGCGGTGAGCCTGAACGAGGGTCCACGTTTGCCCCTCACCGTGTTGACGCGCCTGCGAACCTTCAATGGCCCGGCGCTGGTGGAGCGTTGTTACCGCCGCTGGCGGGAAAAACTCTCCATCCACCTGCACTACCGCAATGACCTGGGGCTGGAAGAGACCGCCCCGATCGTCGCAGCCCGCTCGATGGAGACCAGCGATGGAGCCATGCTGATACTGTGGATCTCGCTTGACATCCGCAAAGTCCAGATCGATCTCGATACGGGCAATGACGAGCCTGGCGGGGGATGAGGGCAGGGTTTTAAACCCCATCATTTTCAAATCATAGCCTTTTCCACTTAATAAAATCTCGCGGTAAGTCATTCCGGCAGGTGGTTTTTGTCATATTGACGCCCTGCCGTGATTCATGATACCTTTAAGAGCCAGGTAGCATTTTTCTTCGG
>JBFYSG010000173.1:0-3618 GCA_041301835.1 Chloroflexota bacterium
TCGAAGCGGCCTACGGCTCCGGGCGCGGAAAAGTTACCATCCAGGCGCGCGCTCACTATGAAGAAATGGAACGCGGCAAAAACCGCATCATCGTCACCGAACTGCCCTACCAGGTCAACAAATCCAGCCTGATCGAGCGCATCGCTGAACTGGTGCGCGATGGCGCGCTGGAAGGCATCACCGACTTGCGCGATGAATCCGACCGCCAGGGCTTGCGCATCGTCATTGAACTGACTAAGAATGTTGAGCCGGAAAAGGTGCTCGCCGCGCTGTACAAGCGCACGCCCATGCAGTCTACCTTCAGCATCAACCTGCTTGCCCTGGTGGATGGCGAACCGCGCCTGTTGACCCTGAAACAGGCACTGCGGGTCTATCTCGAGCACCGCCTGGTCGTCATCCGGCGCCGCGCCGAGTACGACCTGGCGAAGGCAAAGGCGCGCGCCCATATCCTCGAAGGGCTCATGGTGGCGCTGAAACACCTCGACGAGATCATTGCCCTCATTCGCGGCTCAGCAGATGTCGATACCGCCCGCGAGAAACTAAGGAAGCGTTACAAGCTAAGCGAGGCGCAGGCGAATGCCATCCTGGAAATGCAGCTCCGCCGGCTCGCGGCGCTGGAACGCAAGAAGATCGAGACCGAATACAAGGAAACGCTGGCGGTCATCAAGGAACTGGAAAGCCTGTTGAAATCACCCAAAAAGATGCGCCTTGTCGCCTCGGAAGACCTGCTGCGGGTCAAGAACGCCTTTGGCGACCACCGCCGCACCCAGATCGTCAGCCTCAAGGGGCGCAAGGCGAAGAAGGCACCCCTGACCGCCGCCGAACTGGTGCGCGACCAGGTACTCTGGATCGGCATGACCCCGGATGGGATCATTGCCCGCACGCGCGATGATAAACCCCCGCGCCTTTCCGGTTCCGAGGCGCCGCGCCTGTTGGTGAAAGCCAATGCCGCCGATACGCTTTACTTGGTCTCCGGGCGCGGCATTTCCGCCGCGGTTGCAGTCCACACCCTGCCCGAAGCCGCCAAACTGGCGGATGGCATCCCCTTTAACAAGTTGTCGCCGCTTACCGCCGACGACCTGCCGGTAGCCGCCTTCTGCCTGCCCGCCCGCCGCACCGACCTGCCGGAAGCAGCCTGTGTCCTGTCGATTACGCGTGGCGGCCTGGTGAAGAAATCCGCCCTGGGCGACCTGCCGGGTCCTTCGGCGCAGACCTTCAAACTCGCCAATGTCAATGAAGGCGATACCCTGGGATGGGTCTGCCTGACGGATGGCACGCACGAGATCCTGCTCGCCACCGCCCTGGGCATGAGCATCCGCTTTGCGGAAGCGGATGTCCGCCCGATGGGGCTGGTCGCCGCAGGGGTCAACGGGATCAAGCTGGGCGTGGGCGATGAGGTCATCGGGGCGCAGGTCCTGCCGGGTGCGGGCGATCTCTTCCTGGTCGCATCCGACGG
This sequence comes from Chloroflexota bacterium, assembly GCA_041301835.1. GTDB lineage: Bacteria > Chloroflexota > Anaerolineae > Anaerolineales > Villigracilaceae > UBA877. Next base: position 1,457 of record JBFYSG010000173.1, read on the forward strand.
CAAAGGCAAGCGCGTTGAAGTGAAGGATTTCCCCTTGCAGGGGCGTTACGGGAAGGGCGTCATCGCCTGGGAACTGCCGCGCGGGGTTAAACTGGCTGGACTGGGCCTGGGAAAGCCGAACGCCATCGTCACCCTGCACCTGCTCAAAGCCGCCGCAAAGATGACACGTCTCGACGATGCGCCGCTGCGCAAGCGCTCAGCCGTGCGCGGTGATGCGGTCGTGGAGGTCAAAGCGGGCGACATGCTCCTGAGCCTGACCGAGCCCTGGTCGGTGGATCGCTATCTCTCGATCGAGAAGAAGGAAACCGGGAAGGCGAAAAAAACTGCCGCCAGGAGATCCTGACGACAGGTTGCCTGTCAAGATCCCGCGGGGATGCGCTGGCATCCCCGCTTTCTTTCCCGCGCCTCAGAGACTGCCGACCAGGCCCAAATCCGGCGCGACCAGGCGCATGGCAGTGATGACATTGCCAACATGCACCCACAGGTCGATGCCGAATTCGAGGGCGCCTTTCTCGATCTCGTCCCGGTTCGCCCCGGCGGCAAAAGCCTTATCCTTCCACTTCTTTTTTACCGAGGAGGCTTCCAGGTCCATCAGGGAACGCGAGGGGCGCACCAGCGCCACCGCCGTGATCAAGCCGGTGACCTCATCGCAGGCGTACAGCGCCTTTTCCATGCGCGTCTCGCGCTTGACTCCGCTGTGATCGGCGTGCGCCATCACCGCCCGGATGATGTCCTCCGGGACGCCGCGGGCGCGCAGGATCGGCTCGCCTGCCAGCGGGTGCTCCTCCATCGTCGGGTGTATCTCCCAGTCGAAGTCGTGCAGCAGACCGGTCACCCGCCATTTCTCCACATCCTCGCCATATTGTTCCGCGTAGAAGCGCATCGCGGCTTCCACCGAGAGCATGTGTTTCACCAGGTTATCGTTCTTGACATATTCACGCACCAGCAAGAGGGCTTCATCACGGTTCATGGTGTTTCCTCCGGAAAGATGGGTTCCGCCTCGCCCAGCACGGGCACCGGGTGCGAGAGGTGCACCTCCCAAAGCGCATTGACCGTTGCCAGGGCTTCGCGGATATTCCACTGCATCATCGTCGATCTGCGATAGGTCTGCCGGTCTGCCTCCACGCCCACGCTTTCAACCCCCAGTTGGTTGCACAGATACAGAGCCCGCGGCAGGTGGAATGCCTGCGTGACCAGGATGACCTCATTCACCTGGAAGATGTCGCGCGCCCGGTAGCAGGTATCGTAGGTGCGCCGTCCGGCATAATCCAGCACGATCGCCTCATCGGGCACGACAAGTGACAACGCCACTTCGCGCATCACAGCAGGCTCGTTGTTGTCAATGAAGCGGTTATCCCCTCTCATCAGCAGCACTTCGACCTTCCCGGCGTGATACAGGTCTGCCGCGGTCGCCACCCTGTCATACAGCACGGGGGTGGCGGTGCCGTCGCGCCACAACCCAGCGCCGAAGACGATCGTCACCCGCCGTGGCGGGACATCCGTGGCCGGGTAGATCCTGCTCCTGGCATACACACCGGTTGCCAGGCGTGCGCCCAGCACCAGCCCGATCCCCAGCAGCACCACCAGGAGCATGAACTTCAACAGCATGGTCACAAGTCGCTTGATCCGTTGTTTGAACACTGGCGGGAATTGTACCAAATTTCCTGCGCCCATTCCCCCCGGCATACCACCTGGAATAAAGTACCCCGCCCTCGGCGCGAGAGCGGGGTACGCAGGTCAGGACGGCTGTCTAGCTAGACCGTCTTTTCTCGCAACTTGGAACTGATATAGTCCATGGACGCCACCACGATGGCGATGGCAAGCATCTGCGTGGATGCCGCCCGGTAGTTCAGCAGGTTGATGTTCTGCACCAGCAGGAAGCCGATGCCGCCGCCGCCGGTGATGCCGATGATCGTGGACATGCGCACGTTAATATCCCAGCGGTACATGGTGTATGAGATGTAGGGCGGGATGATCTGCGGGATGACCGCATAGATGATGGTCTGCAGGCGGTTGGCTCCGGTCGCCTCGATCGCCTCCAGCGGACCCGGCAGGATGCTTTCCACCTGTTCGGAGTACAACTTCGCCAGGCTGGCGATCGTATGCAATCCGAGCGCAAGCACGCCGGCGAACGGACCGATGCCAACGAAGATGACGAACAC
>JBFYSG010000174.1:0-3226 GCA_041301835.1 Chloroflexota bacterium
CAGGAAGGAGATGATAGACCCGATCCCGCCCATGAAATTGATGATGCCGTTGGCTTGCGACCGTTTGGGCGATGGGGTGATATCCGGCATGAGCGCCACGACGGGTGTGCGCCAGAAAGCCATGCTCAGGATCAGGGTGGTCGTGCAGGCGACGAACAGCGGCAGGACCGAGGCGAGCGGGACGAGTCCGAAGACGAATGCCGCGATCGGTGCACCGATGATAATGAAGGGCAGGCGCCTGCCTATCTTCGTGCGCAGGCGGTCCGACCAGGCGCCCACCGGCGGCTGGATGAACAGCGCGGCGATGTTATCCAGGGTCATGAAGAAACCGATCAGCGCCGGTTCCAGTCCGAACTTGTTCGCCAGGAAGATCGGCACGAAGGCATTGTAAACGCCCCAAATGACGCTGACCCCAAAGAATCCGAACCCAAGCAGGAAGATCTTCCCGTACCTGAATTTACCCATCTGTGTTCTCCTCGTCTTTGATTTTTTCCAGCATCTTCTGATCGTGTTTATCCAGGGTGGCTTTTGCGAGCATGTCCGGGCGGCGCGCCAGCGTACGGCGCAGCGCCTGCTCACGGCGCCAGCGGTCGATGCGGGCATGGTCGCCGGAGAGCAGCACCTCCGGCACTTTCCAGCCGCGGAAATCCGGCGGGCGGGTGTAATGCGGATATTCGAGCAAACCCGAGGCGTGTGAATCGTCCATCGCTCCGTCCGGGTCGCCAAGGGCGCCGGGCAGGAGCCGTGCCACTGCATCGATCAGGATCATGGCCGGCAGTTCGCCGCCGGTGAGGACATAATCACCGATCGAGATCTCGTCGGTCACCAGGTGCTGGCGGATGCGTTCGTCCACACCTTCATAGCGCCCGCACACCAGGATGAGGCGTTCCAGCTGCGCATAGCCGCAGGCGATCTGCTGGTTGAAGACCCGTCCCTGCGGGGTCAGCAGGACCACGGGGATGCCCGGCTCGTCTGCCAGCGTGCTCTCCACCGCCGCAAAGAGAGGTTCCGGTTTCATCACCATCCCGCCGCCGCCGCCGTAGGGCACATCATCGGTGACATGGTGCTTGCCGGGTGCCCAGGCGCGGATGTTATGGACGCGCACGGTCAATAAACCGTTCTGGCGGGCGCGCTGAATGATACTGCTCTCAAGATAGGGAGGAAATACTTCTGGCAGGAGCGTAAAAACGTCAAACTCCATGCACCCATTCTAGCCGCTTGTGGGGTGTCTGGCAAGGCTTTCCTGCGCGCGGCGCAGCAGGTTATCCTGCCGGTGCCGGGGAGGCGGGTTTTTAAGAGTCTCATGAATGTCCGCTGCCGGGGGATTGACGCCCTTTTACCGGGGATGGTAAGATGATTGGATGTATCTTCGAGGCTCCAAGTGGAGCATGCGTCAGAAACGGCGGCGGGTGAACTGGTTCCTGCTCATCGTCCTGGCGGTGCTCATCCTGATCGTCAGTTATCTCGACCGCTTCATCATCCCGGCGGTCGAATCGCCCTTTGTCGCCACGGCTACCAGCACGCGCCCGCCCGAATCCTACGTCCTGGAGGCGGAGGAACTTGCCGACAGCGGTAAATTCATCCAGGCTATCGATGTATATGAAGAAGCCATCCGCCTGGACCCGGATAACGCCACGCTCTACATTGCCCTGGCGCGCGTCCAGGTCTTTGCCGGACGTTACGACGAGGCGCTTATCACCGCCAGCGATTCCCTGCTGCTCAGCCCCGATAATGCCATGGCGTACGCGGTGCGCGCCTGGGCGCTCACCCGCAAAGGTGACCTGGAATTGGCGGACGAGGTGATCCAGGTGGCACTGCAACTGGACCCCGAGAATGCCATCACGCATGCCTACTATGCCATCCTGCTGGGCAACATGTTCGAGCAGGAGATCGGTCCTTACGTCGATCCCATTCAGATGGCGATCGACGAATCCAATACCGCCATGGCGCTGGGCGCGGATAAATTGGAAGTGCGCTGGGCACGGGCGTACATCCTCAACATCACAGGCAACACGGAACTGGCGATCCAGCAATACCTGGCTGCGCTGGAGATCAATACCAACATTTCCCAGATCCACCTGGAACTTGGTCTGGCTTACCGCACTGCCGGCAACATCGAGCTGGCGGTGCAGGAATACACGCTTGCCAACACCTATAACCCCAGCGACCCGCTGCCCGACCTGTACATCTCGCGCGCCTGGGGTTCCATCGGCGAGTGGGCAAAAGCGGTCCAATCTGCCGAGGATGCAGTCATGGATGCGCCCACCGATCCCTATTTGCGCGGCAACTGGGCGTATATGCTGTTCGAGAACCTGGAATTGGCGGCTGCAGACCAGCAGTACAGCCTGACCCTCTACGGCGGCGTGAGCGAGGACGGGCAGGTCATCCAGCCTCTGCCCATCAGCGGGGATGTTTGGGTTTCGCGCTATTACTATACCTATGCCCTGCTGCTGGCACAACTGGGACGCTGCAGCGAGGTGCTCTCGCTCACCCAGGTCATCCTGGCAGCGCTGCCGGGGGATGAATTCGCGGTCTACAACTCCGAGTACGCGCTGAGCGTGTGCGAGAACATCACCCAGGTGGCGCCCACCGTGACACCCCGGCCCGAGCCTTCACCGACGCCATGAAGATCATCCGCCGCCGCGGCTTGTTCTACAAGCGCCGGTTCACCAATCTCTACCGTTTCTTCGGGCTGCTCGTGCTGGTGATCCTTGGGGTCTGGCTTGCCCTGGGGTTGGATTCGGGCGCCGTGCGCAATCCTTTTTCCGCCACGCCCACTGCCACCCGCACCGTCTATTCGCTGGAACTGGAGGCGCAGGCGTTCTTTGATGCCGGCAACCTGGAGGCAGCCATCACCGCCTACCAGGAGATCACCGGCCTCGATCCGCAGAATGCCAACCTGTGGGCAGCCCTGGCGCGCATCCAGGTGTATTCCTCCCGCTTGCAGACCTCCACCCAGGATGGATTCGAGCGCCTGGAGCAGGCGCTCTCCTCCGCCGAGCAGGCGTTCAGCCTGGCGCCGGAGGAAGCCAGCGTGCTCGCCATCCATGCCCTGGCGCTGGACTGGTACGGTACGCACCCGCTGGTGGCGGATACCCAGGCATACCTGAACCGTGCCGAACAGCAGGCTCTGCGTGCCCTGTCCCTGGACCCCAACAATGCCCTGGCACTTGCTTATTATGCCGAGATCCTGATCGACCAGCAAAAGTGGACCCAGGCGGAACAA
>JBFYSG010000175.1:0-14639 GCA_041301835.1 Chloroflexota bacterium
GCAGGTCCTGCGCCACGGGCACGTTGCCCAGCGGGGTGAAGTACGCCGCGTGGGCGCTGGTCAGCAGGGGTTCATAATAAGGTTGGTGCATCGGCGAGATGACCGCCACCACGTCCGGGGATGTGCCGCGTACGGCGGCGAAGGCGTATCCGGCAACGGGTCCAGAATAGATGTGCCCGGCGTGGGGTGCAATGACGGCGATCACCTGCCCGGCGATCTCGGGCAGTTCGGCGCGCTCCAGGTACTCATCCACCTGGCGGGCAAGCGCCTGGGGATCGCCCTCGTACCACGCACCGGCGATGGGGGAAGGACGCACAGGATCGATCCGGCTCATACGCACCTCCAATTTGATTATAACCACAACGCCGGGTGGGAATGTTAAATAAGCCCCGCCTGCAGGCGCAGGTCAAATCGGTTAAAATCCGTTGGAAGATAACCTGATTGCGGAGCCCGGACATGAAAAAGGTCATCCTCATCCTGCTGATCCTGTACGCCCTGTTGACGGCATATTCCATCCTCAGCATTCCGCTGGGCGTGAGCCTGTTCAGCATGTTCACGCCGCTCACCACGCTGGTGGGCTTTGCCTTTGCCCTGCTGCATGCCATCCAGCGCGAGGGTTGGAAGCGCGCCCTGGCGCTGCTGGCATCCGTCCTGCTGGTCAGCCTGTTCTTCGAAAGCCTGGGCGTGGCAACCGGCTGGATCTACGGTCCGTATCACTACACCGACAAGCTGGGTCCCAAATTCCTGGGGCTGGTTCCCTATCTCATCCCGGTGGCATGGTTCATGATGAGTTACCCGTCCTTTGTCATCGCCTCCTGGTTGGTGCCGGCGGGTTGGCGGCGCGGCTGGCGCCTGCTGGGGGTCTCGGCGGTGGGCGGGCTGGCGATGACCGCCTGGGACCTGGTGATGGACCCGGTGATGGTGCACAGCGGGCACTGGGTCTGGGATGTGGCGGGGGCTTATCACGGCATCCCGCTGCAGAATTTCTGGGGCTGGTGGCTGACGGTGTTCTGTTCCTACGCCCTCTACATCCTGGTGGCGGGCAGGGAGACGCGCCAGCCCGCGGCGCGCTTTGACCGTCTGGCGGCAGGCAGTTACCTGGTCACCGCGCTGGGCATGATCCTCTCCTCCCTGTTTGCCGGCGCGGGCGAACTGGGCTTGATCGGCATCTTCAGCATGACCCCCTGGGTGATTGCAGGATTGCTGAAAATGTCGGATAATTGACGCGTAGCCAAACAACCTTCGAGGAGGCGCCATGTCCGATACCATCGTCAAGATCTTCCTGAGCCTGCTCAGTCTGGGCGCGGCGGTCTGGACCTATACCCGCTGGCGGAAGAAAAAGAACCTGTGGTTGATGCTGGCGCTCGTCACGCTGGTGCTGGCGGCGGCGGCTTTCTGGCTCGGCCTGGTGAACGGCGCTTTCATGGGCGTCGTTGCCCTGGCGCTGCTGTTCCTGGGTCTGTGGACCCGGCGCGGCGCGGCATGAGTTGCTCGCCGGCAGCATTTGTGATACATTCGAACGATCAATCCACGCTGTGAGGAAGCCATGAGCCGTAAACAAGCGATCCCCGATATCATTGTCAGCCGCCTGCCGGTCTACCTGCGCGCCCTGCAGCACATGCAGAACCAGGGGCAGCAGACCACCTCCTCCCAGCAGTTGGGGGAACGGCTGGGCATCTCCGCCGCCCAGATCCGCAAGGACCTGTCCCAGTTCGGTGGGTTCGGCAAGCAGGGCACGGGTTATAACATCACCTTCCTCACCGCCCGCTTGAACGAGATCCTGAACGTGGAGCGCACCTGGGACCTGGCGATCGTGGGAATGGGGGATATGGGACATGCCCTGGCGCGCTATTCCGGCTTCAAGAACCGCGGCTTTCGCGTGGTGATGGTCTTCGACAACGACCCTGCCAAGGTGGGCACGCAGGCGGGTGGTTTCACCATCCTGGGCATGAACGACATGGTGGCGGGCATCCGCCAGGCGGGCATCAAGATCGCCATGCTGTGCGTCCCGGCATCCGCGGCGCAGGATGTGGCGAACAAACTGGTGGAGGCGGGCGTCAAAGCGATCCTGAACTACGCGCCCATCAGCCTGAATTTGCCCGCCGATATCCGCGTGCAGTACCTCGACCCGTCCATCGGTCTGCAGCGCATGGCGTATTACCTGGATTGATGCCTGCCAGGAGAATGGAACGAAAAACCCGGGAGCGTTCGCACTCCCGGGTTCTTGATTTCCTTAGGAAATCACCTGTCAGGCTGCCGGCAGGGCGGCGATGCCGAGACCATTGGGACCCACATGCGTCCCGATGGCGGTGGTGACATTGACGATGAAGGGCTTTTCCGGCACGCGCCCATCCATCTGCTCCAGCAGCTGGCGGGCGGCAGGCTCGGCATTGGTGTGCAGGATCGCCAGTCTTTCCAGCGGACCGAAGGAATTGAGGCTTTCCAGCAGGCGCGCCACGCCCTGCAGGCGGGTGCGCGCCTGTCCCAGGCGCAGGACCACGCCGTAACGCAGTTCGATCAGCGGCTGGATGTGGAGCAGGGAGCCGAGCATGGCGCGCGCCCACGAAACGCGCCCGCTGCGGCGGACATATTCCAGCGATTCCAACAATGCCATCACGCGCACCCGCTGGCGGACGCTGTCCACCAGCGCGAGGATCTCCTCCAGCACCGCGCTGCGGGAGATGGCTTCCGCCGCCGCCAGTACCTGGAAACCGATGCCCAGGCTCAACTGCCCGCTGTCGACGATCTTCACCCGCTCGCCGAATTCCTGGGCGGCAAGCCGTGCGCCGTTGTAAATGCCGCTGAGCGTATTGGCGGCGTGGATGGAGATGACCGACTGCGCCCCCTGGCGCAGGAGTTTTTCGTAGCGGACCTGGAAGGCGCCCACCGAGGGGGCGGAGGTGGTGGGAGGCGGTTTCATGCGCGGCAGGCGGTTATAGAACTCCTCACGGGTGATCTCGATGCCGTCCTCATAACTGCGCCCGTCTATGTTGATGAGCGAGGGGACGACCTCGATGGCATAGCGCGCCACCACCTCGGGGGGAAGGTCGGCATTGCTGTCGGTTACCAGTCCAATTCTCATAATCATCCTTTTTGCAGGATCGCCATGCCAAAACTCTGCGCGCCCAACAGGGCTTCCAGCGCGGGGGTCAGCACCTGCTCGCTGAGCAGTGCCTGCGGGTGGATCTCCTGGATGTGCTGGCGGATGGGCTGCATGCGTCCGGCAGGAACCTTCCTGCCGTGCACCAGCGCCACATCGGCAGGTGTTTCGAACTCATCCAGGAACTCGACGAAATATTCCAGCACTGCCCGCTGGGAGCGTGCTTTTTCCAGGGGCGCCAGGCGCCCCTCCTCGAGCAGGAAGATGGGCAGGATGCCGAGTATATCCGCGACCAGCGCCTGCGCGTGGCTGAGATGCCCGTTGATGGCAAGCGCATCCATCTCCGGGACAAAGAAGAGGAAAAAGATGCGCCCGCTGGCGGCATGCACCCGCTTGACCAGCGTGCCCAGCGATTCGCCCGCGCAGATCGCTGTGGCGGCTTCGGCGACCAGCCAGCCCAACCCGATGGAGGTCGTGCGGCTGTCGACCACTTCCACGCGGGCGGGATTGTGGAACCGGGCGCGGGCGCTGAGCGCATTCGACAGCGCCGGGCTGAGCAGGGCGGAGATCGTCAGCACCAGGATCGAATCATAGCGTGCAGCCAGGTCCTGGTACTGCTGCAGGAAGACCTGGTCTGAGGGGGGCACCAGTCTCTGCCCGGAAAAGACGTTGCGGATGGGGTCCTTGCCCTGCGCCTCGACCGTCTCGAGGTCGAAGGGCGCCAGGTAGACATGCTCACGCCCCGGAAAGTCCGTCCGCGTGAATTGTGCCGTGTTGTCAGTCAGGATGCATACGCGGGACATGGGGTCCAACTGGCGCATGGTCGGCGCCGCTTCCTTTATTCCACTGAAATGATGAACTGGTAATGCGGCTGGGTGCCGTCCTGCAGTTCGATCTCCTGTGCAGGGAAGGCAAGGCGGATCACATCCACAATGCGGTTCGCCTCGCTGACGGGCATATCCTCGCCATAAAAGAGGGTGATGAGTTCGAGACCGGCGGCGTTGGCTTTTTTCAGCGCCTCCAGGCAGGTCTGCTCGACCGAGGCGGTGGAAACCGCCAGGGTTCCGTTGATCAGGGCGATGACCTGCCCCTGTTCCACCGGCACGCCATCGATCTCCACCGAGCGCGTGGCTGTGGTGATCTCGATGGCGGTCACGCCCTCGGTGGCGCGCTTCATCTTGGTGCTGACCGCATCCAGTTCGCCGTCGGGGTTGAGATGCATCATGGCGGCGAGTCCCTGGGGGATGTTGCGGGTGGGGACGATCTCGACATGCTTGACGGTGACTTCCTTCGCCTGCTGGGCGGCAAGGATGATGTTCTTGTTGTTCGGCAGGATGATGACCTTGTCGGTGGGCAGGTTCTCGAAGGCGTCCAGGATATCCTTGGTGGAGGGGTTCATCGTCTGCCCGCCCGCCACGATGGCTGCCACGCCCAGGCTGGCGAAGACGCGTGACAGACCCGCGCCCGGGCTGACCGACACGACCGCGATCTGCCCGGCTTCGATGTTCGCCAGTTCAATGTGGCTGCCGGCACCCTTGCGGTCGATCTGGTCCATCTGCGCGATCAGGTTTTCCATGGCGACCTTGGTGATCGTGCCCATTTGCATGACATAGTCGATCGGCTCGTAGCGCTTTTCGGTGGCGACATGGATGTGCATGCGGTACATGCCTTCGCCCTCGCCCACCTGGATGGATGTGCCGATCTTTTCCAGTCCCCCATAGAACGATTGCAGGTCCAGCGTGCGGGAGGGGATGAAGTCCACGACCACTTCGTAGTCCTGCCCGGGTTCAATGGACTCCAAGGTATCCTCCAGGTTCATGGCGTGAATGGGTTGAACCACTGCCACGGGCACATCCAGCGGCTCGCCGTGCAGGTAGCGCAGCATCCCTTCCAGGATGAAGTAGAGACCCTTGCCGCCGGAATCGACCACCCCGGCTTGCTTGAGCACCGGCAGGAGTTCGGGTGTGTTCTGGACGGAGGCATCTGCGGCGGGCAGGATGCGCTCCAGCATTTCCACCGGGTCGGTCGTCTCTGCAAGGGCGCTCTTCGCTGCGGCGGCGACATCCTTGGCAACGGTCAGGATGGTACCTTCCACCGGGCGGACGACGCCCTTATAGGCTGTGTCGCGCGCGTCGGCCAGGGCGGCAGCCAGGGCGGGTCCGTCCAGGATCTGCTTCTCGTGCAGCGAGCGGGCGAAGCCGCGCCAGATCTGCGAGAGGATGACCCCTGAGTTGCCGCGCGCGCCCATCAGCGCGCCCTGGGAAATGGCGGCTGCCATCTGCCCCACACCGCGGTGTCCCAGGTTGTCGATCTCGTTGTACGCCGATTGCATGGTCAGCACCATGTTCGTGCCGGTGTCGCCATCCGGGACGGGGAAGACGTTCAAGGCGTTGACCGTCTGCTGGTTGGCGCGCAACCAGGTCAGGCTGGCTTCCACCAGCTTCTTGAGCACCTGCCCATCGATGGGCGGGGACTTAACGACTTGTACCCGTTCCGTCTCGTTCGGATTCATACGAATAAGGCTCCAAAAAAAATTGATCACGCTTCACTGACGTGTAAACCCTGGATGTGCACATTCACGTTGTGAACGGGCATGCCGAGCAGTTTTTCCACGTTGTAGCGCACAGCGTTGGCGACGCTGTTCGCCACCGAGGTGATGCGCGTACCGTACTCCACGATGACGTGGATGTCGATATCCAGCGTCTCGCCATCGTAATCCACCGAGACGCCGCGCGCCGGATCGCGTGTGATGGCAAGCCCCTCGGCAAGGTTCTTGGGTGCCAGTCCGACCACGCCGTAGGATCGCAGGGTTGCCTGGTAAGCGATGGTGGCAACTGCCCTCGGGGAGATGTGGATCGTGCCCAATGTGGTGGTTTCTTCGCCCATGTCTGTGTCCTTCCAACCGATGTCACTATCTGGTTAATTAACACCCGTCTTGTAAAGGGATGCGAATTATGGTAAAATACGCCGCCTGCCAGTCAAACGCTGGCATTTTCGAGCAGGAAAGGAAGTTCTGAAATGGCTAAATGCGCTCATTGTGGCAAGACAACTGTCTTCGGCAATAATGTTTCCTTCTCCAAGCGGAACACCAACCGCACCTACCGCCCCAACCTGCAGAAGGTGACGGTGATCGAGAACGGACGCAAGGTTCAGAAGACTCTCTGCACCAAGTGCATCCGCACGATGGTAAAGACCGACTGAGGCTGCCCGGTTGCCTCTGCAAAGGTCACGGCACAGCGCCGTGATTTTTGTTTAAGTACCCCGGGTCCTTCAGGGCACGGAGAGGGCATCCCGCAGGGCGCCGATGCCCGCGGCAATGCCGTCCGGATGCCGGAAGATGGCGTTGGCGGCGACGAAGGCATCCGCCCCGGCGCGGCGGGTGCCGGCGATGGTCAGCGCCGAGATGCCGCCGTCCACTTCCAACCAGGCGCCCGATCCGATCCCGTCCAGCATGGCGCGCACGCTAGCGATCTTAGCGACCATCTCCGGCATGAACGCCTGCCCGGAATATCCCGGGTGGACGGTCATCACCAGCACAAGGTCTGCCAGCGGCAGGGCGGCGCGCAATGCCTCGGCAGGGGTGGCAGGGTTGAGCGTCAGCCCGGCTTTACAACCCAGGGCGCGGATCCTCTTCAAGGTATCCGCCGCCTGCGGGCAGGTCTCCACATGCACGGTCAGATGGGATGCCCCGGCGTGGGCGAACGGTTCGAGCAGGTCTTCCGGGTTCGTTACCATCAGGTGCACATCCAGCGGCAGCGAGGTGACCCGGCGCAGGTGTTCCACGATGAAGGGTCCCATGGTCAGGTTCGGGACGAAATGCCCGTCCATCACGTCCACGTGGATCCAATCGATGCCGGCAGATTCAGCCGCGGCGACCTGCTCAGCCAGGTGGGTGAAATCCGCCGAGAGGATCGAGGGGGCAAGCACAGCGGCGCGCGTCATGCGGTCCATTCGTCCATCGGGTCAGGGCAGGGGCGGGTTGTAGGAGAAATAGACCCACATCCAGAATGGGATCAAGCCCAGCACTGCCAGCAGGGCAAGCAAGCCCAGGCCCACCGAGAGCCAGTCCATGCGCACGGGGGCGGGTGTCTTATTCATCGGGGCGGTGTCCAGGTCAACGGCAGGCGCTGCCTCGGGGGTGAGCGCCAGCGAGGGGGCGGCGCGGGTGTTGCCGAAGTTCATCAGCACGCGCCCCAACTGGTCGGCGGTGCGGTAGCGCGCCGAGGGTTCCTTCGCCAGCACCTTCAACAGGATCTGTTCGAGCGCCGGGGGCACCTCCGGCAGCATCTCGCTGATGGGAGGCGGCTCCGCCTCCAGGTGCATATGCGCTAGGTCGCTGGGGGTGGTCGCCTGGAAGGGCAGGGTGCCGGTGAGCAGTTCGTACAGGATGATGCCCAGCGAGTAGACATCTGAGGCCGGGGAGGGCGCCGCCCCGCTGGCTTGTTCGGGGGCAAAGTACTGCGGCGAGCCCCAGACGATATCGCTCTGCTCGTCCGGCTTGATGCTTGAGAGGGCGCGGGCGATGCCGAAGTCGGTCACCTTGAGGCGCATGTCGGGGGTGACGAGCATGTTCTGCGGTTTGACATCGCAGTGCACCAGCCCGGCGCGGTGGGCATAACCGATGCCGGCGCAAGCCTGGATGATGAGCGGCAGGGCTTCAGCCGGGTTGAAGCGCCCGCGCTTGCGCAGCAGCGCCTTGAGGTCGGCACCCGGGACGTGTTCCATGACGATGAACAACTGCCCCATGTCCAGCCCGAAATCGTGCACGGTGACGATGTTCGGGTGGGTCAGGTTGGCGGCGGCGCGGGCTTCCTGCCGGAAGCGTTCCTGGAAGGTGGGGTCGGCGGAGTAATCCTGGCGCAGGACCTTGACCGCCACCTGGCGTTCCAGCATCTGATCGCGCGCCCGGAAGACGACAGCCATGCCGCCCTTGCCGATCTGCTCGACCAGTTCATACCGGTTGTTGAGAAGCCGCAGTTCCGCCATAAGTGGGTGAAATTATACCGCCGGGCTGTTTTTTTGTCGCCCCAATGTATAATAGGAACATGGCAGACGCCCTGTTGATCTACAATCCTGCCGCCGGGCGCATCCCGGTGCGCTATTTCATCGGCGGGGTCATCCGCGCTCTTAACGACTCGGGCTGGCGTGTGGAAGTGGCTGAATCGGTCAACGGGCGGCACACCACCCAGTTGGCGCGCATGGCTGCCAGCGAGAATATGCGGGCGGTCTTTTCGGTGGGCGGCGATGGTACCACCGGGCAGGCTGCCAGCGGCTTGATCGGCTCGCAGACCGCCCTGGGCGTGCTGCCCGCCGGAACCGCCAACGTCTGGGCGCGCGAACTGGGCATCACCGCTTTCACCCTGTTCCATGCCCGTTCCCTGCGACAGAACGCCCGCCTGCTGGCGGAGGTGGAACCGTGCGCGGTGGATGTGGGCTTGTGCAACGGTCAGCCATTCCTGATGTGGGCGGGAGTCGGGCTGGACGCGATGACGGTCAAAAAACTGGAACCGCGCGAGCGCTTTGAAAAATACCTGAGCGTGCCGGAGTATTTCGCCACCACGGTCTGGAACATGACCATGTGGCACGGCATGAACCTGCGCGTGCTGGCAGACGAGAAACAGGTGGAGGGACACTACCTTCTGGCGGTGGTCAGCAACATCCGCCACTATGTGGGCGGCATGGCGGAGATCTCCCCGTATGCGAGCATCAACGACGGCTTGATGGACCTGTGGCTGCTTTCCGGCTCGAACCTGGCAGATGCCTTCCGCCATTTCTTCGAGATGCGCGCCGGGCTGCACCTGACCTCCGACCTGGCGAGGCGCATCCCCTTTCGCAAGGTGCGCATCGAATCCGACATCGCCTTCCCGATCCAGATGGACGGCGAGCCGATGCTGGGAGCCACGCGCGTGGATATCGAAGTCCAGCCGCGCCGCCTGCAGGTGCTGATGCCCGAGCAGTCACGCAAACTGCTGTGCGCCGCGCCGCCGCCCGCCTGACCCTTTCCCCCCGGAGAGACATGTCGATGCCCAAAAAGAAAAACCCGATCTGGCAATTCTTCCTGCACAACCCGCTCACGATAATGCTGTTGTTCCTGCCGCTCACCCTGGCAGGCGAACTCCTGCACTGGTCGCCGCTGGCGATCTTCATCCTGGCGTGCGTCGCCATCATCCCAATGGCGGCATACATCGGTGAAGCCACCGAAGCCCTGGCGCACTTCACCGGACCGCGCATCGGCGGTTTGCTGAATGCCACCCTCGGCAATGCCGCCGAGTTGATCATCACCATCGTTGCCGTCCGCGCCGGCTTGCTCGACCTGGTCAAGGCTTCCATCACCGGGTCGATCCTGGGCAACCTGCTGCTGGTGATGGGTTTATCCTTCTTCGTCGGCGGGGTGCGGCACGGACGCCAGGTTTTTGACAAGCGCAATGCCAGCCGCAACGCCATCCTGCTGGTGCTGGCGGTGCTGGCGATGCTCATCCCGTCCCTGTTCTCGCACTCCATCGGTCCCGAGACCAGCCCGCGCGTGGAGGCGTTGAGCCTGGGGGTTGCCGGCGTGATGATCGTCCTGTACGTGCTCGGCTTGCTGGATGCCGCCCGCAGCGGAGATTCGCCCGTCACCCACGAACCAGCCCCGGTTTCCGTCCTGCCGCACTGGTCGCTGGCGAAATCGATCATCATCCTGGTGCTCGCCACCGCGGGCATCGTCTGGCTTTCCGAGACGCTGGTCGGCGTGGTCGAGCAGGTCGTCGCGGGGCTGGGCGTATCCGAGTTCTTCCTAGGTATCATCCTCATCCCGATCATCGGCAACGTGGCAGAGCACCTTGTGGCGGTGCAGTTCGCCGGTGAGAACAAGATGTCGCTGAGCGTGGAGATCTCCGTCTCCTCCAGCCTGCAGATCGCCCTGCTGGTGGCGCCGCTGCTGGTTTTCCTGAGCCTGGCGCTCGGACACCCGCTGACCCTCATCTTTAATACCTTTGAACTCCTGGCGTTGATCGCCGGGGTGCTGATCGCCGCGCTGGTCTCGGCGGACGGGGAATCCTCCTGGCTGGAGGGTGTGGCGCTGATCGCGATCTACTTCATCCTCGGGCTGGCTTTCTTCCTGCTGCCGGTATGATCGCACAGATCCTGAATCGCAAGGTACTGCTCATCTCGCTGGTGCTTGCCTGCCTGCTGCTGTGTGCCAGCGTGCTCTATATCCTGCTCACACCACGCGGGGAACCCGCCGGCGCGGCGCTGACGATCATCCCGGCGCCCACGGGTACCACCCGCCCCATGCCTGCCACCCTCACCAGCCTGCCTGCCACGCCGACCCTGCCTTCGACCCTGATGCCGGGTGAGTTCGGGCAGGGCGCCTATGTGCAGATCAGCAATACGGGCGATGAAGGCTTGAACCTGCGGGCGCAGGCGGGGCTTTCGGCGCCGGTGCTCTTCTCCGGTTTCGATGCCGAGGTCTTCCTGATCGTGGATGGACCGCAGCAAGCCGATGGCTACACCTGGTGGTACCTGGCCGCCTCCTATGACGCTGCCCGCTCCGGTTGGGCGGCGCAGCAATTCCTGACCCTCGTACCCTCCCCATGACCCATAAACCCACCTCCCTGACCGCCGAGCGCGGCAAACAGCAACTCACCGTCATCTGGGATGACGGGCATGTCAGCACCTATTCCTTCTCCCTGCTGCGGGCAGGCTGCCCGTGTGCCGAATGCCGCGGCGGGCACGATAAAATGGGTGACACCCCAGACCCGCTGGTCTTCACCACCAGCCTGCCTGATTCACCCGCCACGCGCCTGCGCAACCTGGTGCCGGTGGGGTCGTATGCCATCAGCCCGCAATGGGAGGATGGACACGACTACGGCATTTACCATTGGAGTTACCTGCGCGCGCTTTGCCCGTGCGGGCAGTGCCGTCCTTAAAAAGAAAAGACCGGGTGAGCGTGGCGCTCATCCGGTCCTGCTTTACCCGTCAGGGGGTGGGGGTCTTGGTGAAGGTGCGCGTGGGGCGCGGGCTGGGCGTCCAGGTGGGGGTGATGCCGAGGTGCTCGTAGGCGGTTTCGCGCCACTCTTCCGGCATCGAATCCACCGGCAGGTTGATGAGTTTATACCAGTAGTTGCGCGCCCCCAGGGCAGAGGTGGGGTCGTCAATGCCTTCCAGGAAGATCGCCGACCAGTAGTATGCCTGCGCCTTGGTGAAATCGGTCTTCGCCAGCGGCAGCGCATTCGTCTCGGCGTAGACGTAGGCATCCCCCGGCTTTTCCTGGGCGTAATAGGCGCGGGCGATGCCAATCTGGGCGTCGAAATCATACGGGTCGTAACTAACCGCCGCCTTGAAGTCGTCCTCTGCCAGGTTGGGGGTTTCCAGGTTGAGGAACGCGAAACCGCGCTGGTAATAGGCTTCGGCGGAACGCGGGTACGAGTCCAGGTAGCGGTTGAGCACCTCGACGGCTTTCCCGTAATCCCCGTAGGCATTGTAGGCGGTGCCGAGCGCCAGGAAGGCTTGCACGTCATCGGGTTCGTAGATGGTGTACGTCTGCAGGACGGCAACCGCCTCGGCGGTCTGCCCGGTGGCGATGTATGCCTGCGCCAGGGTCAGGTACACGGGGATGAGGGTGAGATCGAGTTCGTTGGCTTTGAGCGCCGACTCGAGCGCCTCCTCCGGCTTGCCGTCGCCCAACTGTGCCTTCGCCAGGTACAACCAGGCGAGGGCGGAACCCGGGGACAGTTCGATGGCGGTCTCCAGGTCGCTGATGGCAAGCCGGTACGCCTCCTGCGCGATCAGGTAGGAGCCGCGGTAAATGTAGGCTTCGGTGTATTGCGGGTCGATGGCGATGGCATTGTCCAGATCTGCCAGCACATCTGCCGTGGGATATTTTGCCGCGTTGGCAATGGCGCGCCCGATGAAGGCGGGTGCAAAGCCGGGATCGGCGCTGATCGCCTCCTGGTAGGCATCCAGGGCACGGTCATAGTCGCCCTCCAGGCGGTAGGTCTCGCCGATGAAATAGTAGACATCCGCGGCATCCGGTTCGCTTTCCAGCACCTGCTGGAACTGCACCCGGGCGGTCTCGTAATCCCCATCCTCCATGAAGCGCAGACCGGTCTCGAAGGTGCTGTTGGTGAGGATGGGATGCTCGGTGAGCATGTAGATCGGGGTCGGGGTATACGGACGCGGCAGGAAGAAGGAAAGCGGGGTGGGACCCAGGAAGGTGGGCGTGGCGGTGCGGTAGACCGGCGTCAGACTGGGCGTGTAACTGATGGTGAAGGTGGCGCGGTGGGTGGCGGTGGCGAACAGGTCCGGGGTCAATCCCTGCCGGTTGAGCAGCAGGTAGCCGCCTGCCAGCAGACCCAGGGCAAGCACGATGATGCCCAGGCTGCCGAAGATGCGCACCAGCGGATTCGCCCAGCCGCGTGGTTTTTCGATCAGTTCCACCGGGACAGCCAGGGTTTCCTCCCAGGCGCGCGGGTGGTTGAGCGGGAAGGGCTTGACCGAGTCGTCGGGCGGGAGCGCGCCGGAAAGGATCAGCCCGCGTTTGGCGGAGGCGTTCTCCGGGTCGAGTTTGAGCGCCGTCTCCAGGCAGTAGATGCGCTCCTTGTGCGTCTCCACCACCGCGCTCATCCAGACCCAGTAGGCGGCTTTCTTCTGGTCTGCCTTGAGCAGGCGGGTCAGCAGGTCGCGCGCCCGCGGGCGGTCGCCCTTGCGCAGGGCTTCCACGGCTTCGCGCAGCATGACATCGTTGCCGCCGTCCAGGGGTGGCGTTCCTTCATCTTTTGCCATGAATTGAGTTTAGCACAGGCTGTGGGTTGGGGCAAGTGGAAGGGGCGCCATGCGGCAGGCGCGCCGCAACGCGCAGTGTTGAAAAACCTGTATAATGCCAGCATGCGTGCCCAACTGACCTGCCTGCTTGCCCTGCTTTTGTTCAGCGCCTGCACCCCCGCCGGGGGGCAGACGCCGGGCGCGGGTACGCCGCTCGTCTACCTGACCCCGACCCGCACGCCCACCCGCACGGTGATCCCGGCGCTGACGGAGATCGTGCTCCCCACGTCCACGCCCACGATCCATGTGGTCGCGCTGGGTGATACGCTGGGTGATATCGCCGACCGCTACGGGGTGACGCTCGAGGCACTGCTGGCGGCGAATCCCGGCGTCCAGCCGACAGCGCTGACGGTGGGGATGGAGCTGGTCATTCCCATCGGCTCCAGCCTGCCTGCCGAACCGACGCCCACCCCGGCGCCGGTGATGGTGCGCCAGGCACAATGCTGGGACGAGACGGGCGGCGGGCTGTGGTGTTTCGCCCTGCTCGAGAACGGTTTGAGCGAGGCGCTGGAGAACATCGCCGCGCAGTTCAACCTTCTGGATGAGGACGGGCAGGTCATCGCCGAACAGATCGCCTATGCCCCGCTCAACATCCTGCCTCCCGGCGGCGCCATGCCGTTGGGGGTGCACTTCGCCGCGCCCGCCCCGGCGCCGGCAGGCGTGCGCCTGCAGGTGCTGACCGCCATCCGCCTGCTGCCCGGGGATGCGCGCTACCTGCCGGTGATGCTCGAGAACACGCTGGTGCAGTTGGGCGGCGGCGGGCAGAGCGCCCGGGTCAGCGGGCGGGTGATGCTCACGGTGCTGGATGGCAGCGCCGCAGCCCTGTGGGTGCTGGCGGTGGCGTATGACCGCGCCGGCAACCTGGTCGGCTTCCGGCGCTGGGAAGCGGGCACCGCGCTGGCGGGTGGGGAGAGCCTGGACTTCGATTTCCTCGTCTCCAGCGTGGGACCGGCGATCGAGCGCGTGGACTTTTTGGTGGAGGCGCGCCCGTAAACTGCCCGCCATGACCCGCAGAACGCCGGGAAAACGCCCGCTTTTTCTTGACTGTTTGCCAGAATCCTGTTAGACTCCCGCGCCGTCTCCAAGCGCGCGGGAGTCTTTTCTCTTTAATTAACGGACTGCGTGCAAGCGGGTTATACCTTGTACTGGTGGTATGCCTTTGGTATAATTCCCCCGCTTAAACCGGGAACGGTGTGCATGCCGACGTAGCTCAATCGGCTGAGCAACCGCCTTGTAAGTGGTAGGTTACGGGTTCGATTCCCGTCGTCGGCTCTACCGATTGGTGAGCGTTGAACGCTGGTTGAGCATGGCTCGATCGGCGGCGTACGCTCAACGAACGGCAATAACAATACATGGGCAGTTACCCAAGTGGCCAAAGGGGACTGACTGTAAATCAGTTGGCAATAGCCTTCGGAGGTTCGAATCCTTCACTGCCCACCTGGCTGATCGAATAGTCGGCGCGCAGTCGTGTGCTGTGAGCAATCGGATTATTTGACGGCGGCGATGTGACAGGATTGCCCTCATAGCTCAGTTGGTAGAGCGCGCCCTTGGTAAGGGCGAGGTCATGGGTCCGAATCCCATTGGGGGCTCTCGTCACCAAGAACTATTGATGAAGGAAGGAGAGGGAAGATGGCGAAGCAGAAGTACGAGCGGACGAAGCCGCACATGAACGTAGGGACCATGGGGCATATTGACCATGGGAAGACGACGTTGACGGCGGCGATCACGAAATACT
>JBFYSG010000176.1:0-11754 GCA_041301835.1 Chloroflexota bacterium
CCGTGCCCCTCTTCCCGAGGGAGGGGCCGGGGAACAAGGAACCCTGGAGGTTGAGATGACAGATAACGAACGTGAACAGATCTTGAAGATGATCGCCGATGGAAAGGTCTCGCCTGAGGAAGGCTTGAAATTGATGCAGGTGCTGGATGCGGATATGCCGGAAGATGCCGTTCCGCCTGCAGCGGAAAAAACAGCCTCCCCTGCGGACGAACCGCACCGGGAAGCCTCCGGTATGGATTATGATCCACGCATCGTCCAGATCAAGAGCATGGTCCGCCGGTTCTGGCAGGTGCCGCTGTGGATCGGTCTCGGCATCCTGCTCCTGAGCGCGCTGGGCATGTACGCCCTGGTTGCGGCGGGCAACATGAATTTCTGGTTCTTCTGCCTGATCGCCCCGCTCCTGCTGGGTGTCCTGATGATCGCGCTGGCTTCCGGTTCGCGCCAGGCACGCTGGTTGTTCGTGGATGTCCACCAGAAGCCGGGCGACCGACCCAAGCGCATCTTCCTGGGTTTCCCTCTTCCCCTGAAGTTGACCGCCTGGTTCTTGCGCACCTTCGGAGGCAAGATCGACGACCTCAAGAAAACGAACGTGGATGAGATCATCCAGGTGCTTGAAACCGGATTCACCGGTGACGAACCCCTGATCGTCAACGTGGACGAAGGCGATGACGGCGATCGCGTGAAGGTCTATATAGGATAGGCGCCCCGTCATGGAACCCAGCCACGCTGAACTCCCGCAGGTCCGGAAAAAGCCTCTCTTAAGCGGCTTGATCCTCCTTTTCCTGCTGGCAATGATACTCGCCAACCTGGGCGGGAACATGTACGGACCGCTGATGTCGCTGTACATCCGCGACCTGGGCGCAACGATACCGCAGATCGGCTTGTTCTTCACCATCTCCTCCATTGTGCCGCTGGCTTTGCAGATCCTCGGCGGCTGGATCTCGGACAGGCTCGGACGCCTGCGGGCGATCGCCATTGGCAGCGTGGTGGGCATCTTCACCTACGTTGCCCTCCTGCTGGCACCCTCCTGGGAATGGCTGCTGTTCGCATCCGCCTTCGGCGCCATCACCGGCTCGCTTGTCGGTCCCAGTTTCGATGCCTTCATCGCCGAACAATCCAGCGAGGAGAACCGCGCCAAGATGTTCGGGGTAACCCAAGCCCTGTTCGGCATCGTTGGTTTCATCGGTCCCGCCCTGGGCGGCTGGCTGGCAGAGGTACGCGGTTTCAAGTTCATGCTGCTCATAGCCGGCATGCTCTACATCTGCGCCACGGTCATCCGTGTCAGCATGGCTCGTGCCGTGGGCAAGAACGGCGGGAAGAAGGCGGAGCAGCTCACCTTCACCAGCCTGAAATCCAACCTGGGGACCATGTTCGGCATGCTCTTCGCCGGCGGTCTCATCACCTGGATCCTGATCACCGACGGCGTACGGGATACGTCCTTCGCCCTGTCGATGAACCTGTTCTCGGTCTACATGCAGGATTTCGGCGGGCTGAACCTCCAGCAGATCGGTCTGACCAACAGCATCTTCGGGCTTGCCATGATGCTGACCGTCATCCCCGCCGGCCTGCTGGCGGATAAATTCGGCGAGCGGGTCGGTATTGCCCTGGGCTTTTTCGTGATCGGCATCTCGCTGGGCACGCTCATCATCATCCCCTTTGGCATGGTGGGCTTGTACATGCTCGGCTGGGGATTGGCGGGCATCGGCGTGGGTCTGCTCCAACCCGCCTACCAGTCGCTGATCAGCAAGGCGGTACCCGCAAAACTGCGCGGCACAGCCTTCGGCTTGTTCGGCACCAGCCTGGGATTGATCTCCCTACCGGCTCCCTGGATCGGGGCGCAGTTGTGGCAGAGCGTCAGCCCGCGCTTCCCGTTCATGATCACGATCGTGGTGATCTTCCTGTCGATCATCCCGGTATGGCTCAAATTTAAATTACCCAAAGACCGGAATGGGGCTGACGAGCCCGCGGTCGAACAGGAAAAATCGGAAGGATAACGGGTGGTGCACCACCCATATTTAGAAGGAGGCTCATAATGGCTACCATGGAAGAACGGATGAAGATCTTGAAGATGATCGAGGATGGAAAACTTAGCCCGGAGGAAGGCGCGCAATTGCTCTCCGCGCTGGGACGCAAAGCCGCTCCCGGCATACCCGGTATCGCTGCCGGCGGCGCCAAGTGGCTGCGGGTGCGCGTCACCGATGTGCATTCCGGTCGCTCCAAGGCAACGGTGCAGATCCCGCTGACGCTGATGGATGCGGGCATGAAGATCGGCGCCCATTTTGCCCCCGAGATCGACGGCGTGAACATGGATCAATTGATGACCGCCCTGCGCTCCGGCATGACCGGCAAGATCATCGATGCCACGAACGATGAGGAAGGCGAGCACGTCGAGATCTTCGTGGAATAACTGACCCGGCTCGCCTGGCAGGTTCGCATGCATGCATGGCTGACAGACAGGCAGCCCGGGCACCGCTGCCCATTCACTGAAAAGTGGAAAGACGGGTTCATCAAATATGAATAAGAAACCGCGTTTATTGACCAATACGCTGATCGTGCTCCTGATCAGCATGATCGCCGCCAATATCGGCGGTCAGATGTGGGGTCCGCTCCTGCCGCTCTACGTGCAATCGCTGGGCGCGAACATCGAGCAGATCGGCTTGTTCTTCACGCTGGCGATGATCGCCCCGCTGATGTTCCAGATC
The DNA here is from genome assembly GCA_041301835.1 of Chloroflexota bacterium. Taxonomy (GTDB): domain Bacteria; phylum Chloroflexota; class Anaerolineae; order Anaerolineales; family Villigracilaceae; genus UBA877. Next base: position 2,703 of record JBFYSG010000176.1, read on the forward strand.
CTGGGCGGGTGGTTGTCGGATGCCATCGGGCGCGTGCAAGCCATGGCGATCGGCAGCGTGGCTGGTTTTGTGGGCTACCTCATCTTCATCATCTCCCCCTCCTGGGGCTGGCTCCTGCTTGCCATGGTCGGTCTCTCGGTTGCCACATCGTTCGTGGGTCCCAGTTTCCAGGCGCTGGTCGCCGAGGAATCCAGCGAGGAATCGCGCGGCCGCGTCTTTGGCATTGTCCAGAGTCTCTTCCTGATCGTGGGTGTCATCGGCGCCCCGCTGGGCGGTCTGCTTGCCGACCAGGTCGGGTTCCGCTGGATGTTTGGGGTTGCCGCCGCCCTGTACGGTGTCGCCACGGTCATCCGTGTGTACATGTCGCGCAAGATCCGCCGGCAGGAACTGGAAGCCCCGCCTGAGAACGCCAAACCGCGTTCGGCGCCTTCGTTCTCCTACCTCAAGGCCAGCCTCACCACCCTGGTGGGGTTGATGGTCGGCGGCGGCATCGTCACCTGGATCTTCATCTCCGACGGCGTGGGCGACGTGACCTTCAGCATGGTCGGGAACCTCTTCCCGCTCTATCTCAACAATATCATTGGATTATCCAAGACCCAGCTGGGCATCATGGGAGCGGTTGCCTCCATCGTGACCATGGCGTTCACCACGCTGGGCGGCATGTTATCCGATAAGGCTGGCGAACGGGTCGGCATCGTGCTGGGTAATATTTTCATCGGCATCGCCATCTTCCTGATGCTCAACATCTCCTCCTACGCCTTGTTCATCGTCTCCTGGGCTTTGCTGGGTCTCGGGCAGGCGCTCTCCGGACCGGCGTACAACTCCCTGATCTCCAAGGTCGTACCCGCTCACCTGCGCGGCACAGCCTTTGGATTCTTCTCCACCAGCCTGGGCTTGATCTCGCTGCCCGCGCCGTTCATCGGCACCTGGTTGTGGGAGAAATTCGGCGCCCGCGTGCCCTTCTATGTGCCGCTGGTTGCCCTGATGCTCATGCTCCCGCTCATCTGGTTCAAGTTCAAAATGCCGAAATCGAACGGGAAAACCCCGCAGGCAGAAACGACCCCGGCAGCAGATGGAAGCGGGATTATCCCGTTGAAACCGGATGAATTGCCGCAGGACGCGGCAGCAGATTGACCTGCAGAAAGAGAGAAGATCATGACACAGGAAACATTCGAACAGGATTTTCAAGTATCTTCGCCGGCAAGCCTGGTGGTCAAGAACATCCGCGGCATGGTATCGATCCAGCCCGGAGAGGCAGGGCACATCCAGGTGACGGCAACCAAACACGTGGACAGCGGCGATGCCAAACGCACCGAGATCGAGCTGGCACAGGATGAGGATGGCAGCGTGAAGGCGATCGCCCGCTTCCCGGAAGGCTCGATCGACTGGGTCTTCGGCTCCAAGCCCTGCCGTGTGGATTTCGTCATCCACACCCCGCGCCAGTGCAAGGTCACGGTCAGCGGCGTCAGCAACGATGCCTCCATCACCGGGCTGGAGGGGGATTTCTCGGTCAATACGGTCAGCGGCGACCTCAGCCTGCGCGATCTGCACGGCGACCTGCATCTTCACACGGTCAGCGGTGATGTGAAACTGGACTCGGTGGAAGGCAGGATGAGCCTGCACACCGTCAGCGGCACGATCGAAGGGCTTAATGCCAGCGGGCAGGCGCACCTGGACACGGTATCCGGGGATATACGCCTGGAGCGATCGAACCTGCCGGTCGTGGAGGCAGGCTCGGTAAGCGGCGACTTTGAACTGGATACGCCCCTGGGCGAGGGACCCTACCATTTCCACTCGGTTTCGGGTGACCTGCGTCTTAGGGTGCCCGAAGGGACCGCCTGCTCGGCTGAATTGCATACGCTCAGCGGGCGCATCTCGACCAGCCAGCAGCAGACCTCCAGCCAGCGCTCCCACGGCAGGCAGGTGGTCGAAGTGCATGGCGGGGGCGTGCGGGTTGCCCTGAACAGCGTTTCCGGCAACCTCTCGCTGGTCAACCAGCCTTGATAGACCGAAATGCTCATCAGCATATATAATCACAGGTGCAGGCGTTCCACGCCTGCACCCGCTTGCATAGCCGCAGAACAGATATCCAGATAACCCTACCAGGAGAGAGATCATGGAAGAGAAACTTGCCCAATTGAAGAACAAGATCGCCGAGATCAGCGATCTCAACCAGGTCGGCGCCCTGCTCGGCTGGGACCAGCAGACCTATATGCCCCCCAACGGGGCGGAAGCGCGCGGCAATCAGCAGGCGCTGATCGGGCGCCTGGCGCAGGAATGGTCCACCGCTCCCGAACTTGGGAAATTGCTCGATGAGCTCAAACCGTACGCCGAAACCCTGGACCCGGATTCGGATGATGCCCGCTTCATCAAGGTCAGCGCCCGCGATTTCGCCAAAGCCACCTGTGTCCCGACCGAATACGTGGTCGAATTCGCCAAGGTGACCACGCAGGCGAACCAGGCATGGATCGATGCACGCCAGAAATCGGATTTCTCCATCTTCCAGCCCCACCTGGAGAAGATCGTTGAACTGCGCCGCAAGTATGCAACATTCTTCCCGCAGTTCGAGCATCCCTACGATGCCCTGCTGGATGACTTCGAACCCGGGATGAAGACCGAGGATGTGAAGACGATCTTCACCAGCCTGCGCCCCAAGCAGGTGGAATTGATCCAGGCGATAAGTGAACAAAAGCCGGTGGATGATTCCTTCCTGCACCAGGCGTTCGATGAACAAAAGCAGCTGGATTTCGGCGTGGAGGTCATCACCCGCTTCGGCTACGACTGGAAGTCGGGTCGGCAGGATAAATCCGCGCACCCGTTCACCATCGGCATCAGCCAGTCGGATGTGCGCATCACCACCCGGGTGGACCCGAACTTCCTCAACCCGATGCTGTTCGGCACGATGCACGAATGCGGGCATGCCCTGTACGGCATGGGCGGCGCCCCAAGCCTGGACCGCACCGGTCTGGAGGGCGGCGCGTCGCTGGCGGTGCATGAATCCCAGAGCCGCATGTGGGAGAACCTGGTGGGGCGCTCGCTGCCCTTCTGGGAATTCTTCTACCCGCGCCTGCAGGAGGTCTTCCCAGCGCAGTTGGGCAAGGTCAAGTTGGACAGGTTCTACAAGGGCATCAATAAAGTCCAGCCTTCGCTCATTCGGGTCGAGGCGGATGAAGCCACCTACAACCTGCATATCATGCTGCGGCTCGAGATCGAGATCGCCGTGATCGAAGGCAAACTGGCGGTCAAGGATCTGCCGGAATACTGGAACTCGAAGATGAAGGAATACCTGGGTCTGACCCCCGCCAACGATGCCGAGGGTGTGCTGCAGGACATCCACTGGTCCTTTGGTGGCTTCGGTTATTTCTCGACCTACGCCCTGGGGAACCTGGTCTCGGCGCAGTTGTGGGAGAAGATCAACCAGGATATCCCCGACCTGGCGGAACAGGTCCGCGCCGGCAAGTTTGAGGCATTGCTCGCCTGGCTGCGGGAGAAGATCCACGTCCACGGGCGCAAGTTCGAACCGCAGGAACTGGTCCAGAAAGTGACCGGCTCGAAGATCGACCCGGCGCCGTACATGCGTTACCTGCACAAGAAATACGGCGAGATCTACGACCTTAAATAATTAAGGAAACAAGACACACATGGCAATCGACGCTCCCTCCAACCCTCGCAAGCAAGCCACCGGCATGTTCGGTTTCATCGTCATCTGGATCGGGCAGATCGTCTCGATCCTTGCCTCGGGCATGAGCGGGTTCGCCCTCAACATCTGGCTCTTCCAGCAAACCCGCTCGGCGACCATGATGGGCCTGGGTTTCGTGTGCTACATCCTGCCCTTCCTGCTGCTCTCGCCCATCGCCGGCGTGATGGTGGACCGCTACAACCGCAAACTGATGATGGCGGTGAGCGACCTGGCGGCAGTGAGCGCCACGGCGTTCATCCTGATCATGCAAGCCACCGGCAACCTGCAGGTCTGGCACCTGTTCCTTGCCAATGTGCTGTACGGGCTGGGGAACACCTTCCAGTGGCCCGCCTACTCCGCCGCCATCAGCACGATGGTCAAGAAGGAACACTACGGGCGCGCCAACGGGCTCATGTCGCTGATGGAAGCCGGTCCGGGCGTGCTGGCGCCCATCCTGGCAGGCATGCTGCTGCCCCTGCTTGGACTGACCGGACTGCTGACCATCGATGTGCTCACCTTCTTCATCGCCCTGGGCGCCCTGCTGTTCGTGCATGTGCCCCAGCCGGAAAAGACGGTGGAAGGGCAGAAGGAAAAAGGCAGCATCTGGAAGGAAGCCGCCTATGGTTTCACCTACATCTCCAAACGCCCCAGCCTGCTGGGCTTGCAGATGATCTTCTTCTTCGGCAACCTGTTCACAGGGATCGCCTGGACGGTGTTCACGCCGATGATCCTGCTGCGCACGGGTGATAGCAGCCTGGCGCTCGGCTCGGTCAACTCGGCGGCGGCGATCGGCGGCGTGGTCGGCGGGGTGATCATGAGCGCATGGGGCGGCTTCAAGCGGCGCACGATCGGCGTGCTGGGGGGCTGGATCGCCACCGGTATCTTCGCCGCCCTGTTCGGTTTCGGCACCTCGCTGGCATTCTGGATCCCGTTCATCGTGGCGCAAGCCCTGGTCGGTCCGCTGATCAACACCTCCAACCAGTCCATCTGGCAAGCCAAGGTGGCGCCCGACCTGCAGGGCAGGGTCTTTTCCGCCCGGCGGTTGATCGCCTGGTTCACCCAGCCCATCGCCCCGATCATCGCCGGCGTGATGGCAGACCAGTGGCTGGAACCCTCCATGACGCTGGGCACGGGCACGCTTGCCAGCCTGTTCGACGGCTGGGTCGGCACGGGACCCGGCGCCGGCATGTCGCTGCTCTTCATCTTTTGCGGCTTGGGCGCGGCGCTGGTGGGCTTCACCGGCATCTTCCTGCCCTTCATCCGCAATGCCGAGACGATCCTGCCCGACCACGATACGCTTGAAAAGGTGGAAGCAGTTCCAGCAGGTTCGGATTAAGTTCACGACATGGGTATTCGCATATGGCTGAGAAAAACTCTCGTCGTTCGTTCAAGGATTGGATCGAAGGCTTGCTCTCAAAGCTGGCGCTCAGGAAATACTACGTATTCGACTCCGTCAGCCTCGAAGTGAAGGATTTCGAGTCGGACGGCCAGATCCTCGACATCGGCGGCGGTGGGGAGGGCGTGATCGGCAGGCTGAAAGGGGGGCAGGTCGTTGCCATCGATCTGCGCCAGGACGAGCTCGACGAGGCCCCCGACGGTCCGCAGAAGATGGTCATGGACGCCCGCGCCCTGGATTTCCCGGATGGCAAGTTCGCTACAGCCACTGCGTTCTTCTCAATGATGTACATGAAGACACGCGCAGACCACCAGAAGGTGTTCGCGGAAGCCTTCCGGGTCCTGAAACCGGGCGGCTGCCTGTACCTGTGGGACGTGGATCTTTCGCAGCGGCGCGGCAGGAAGAAGGAAGCCTACCTCGTGCGGCTGCGTTACCAGGTGGGCGATTTTTCGCGAGGCACCGGCTACGGGGCGCGTTGGCCCGCCGAGGTCCGGGATGAAGCCTACTATGTCGAACTTGCCAAGGAGGCTGGTTTCCAACTGCGTGAGGCCGGGAGAACCGATCACATCATTCACCTTGTGTTCGCAAAATAACACCCTGGAAACCCGCAGCAGAGAGAACCCGGCATGGCGCTGCTCTCCATCTTTTGCGGCTTCGGCGCGGCGCTGGTGGGCTTCACCGGCATATTCCTGCCCTTCATCCGCAATGCCGAGACGATCCTGCCCGACCACGATACACTGGAAAAGGCGGTTGACCCTGACGGTTAGCCGTGCACAGTCACAACAGTCCCTCGATCTGAAAAGGAGTTGCACATGCGAGACAGGATACAGGAAGCCCTGCAACACAGTAAAGCCGACTACACCGAGATCCGCATCGAGGAGAAGGAGACCACGCGCGTCGTCTTCCGCGGCAAGGAATTGGAGACCGCCAATGCGAATCTGGATAAAGGCGGCATCGTGCGTTGTCTCATCAAGAACAAAGGCTGGGGGGTGACGACCTTCAACAACCTGGACGACCTGCTCACCAAGGTGGACCAGGCGTACCAGTGCGCCACGGTCGCCTCGGTCCCCGAGCCGATCGAACTGGCGCCGGTCGAACCGGTGCAGCAGGTGATCCGCGCCGAGATGGGACGTGATTTTCGCGATATCTCGCTGGCAGAGAAGAAAGCCCTGGCAGAGCGCTACAACCAGGTCGCCCTGGGGCACAGTGACAAGATCATCGACACGCAATCGGTCTACGCTGATAGTTTCGTACGCCTGGTGACCGCCAACTCGGAGGGCACCTACATCGAGCAGGAGAAACCGACCGTGATCATCGGCGCCTTCATCACCAGCCGCGACGGGGATAACGTGCAGCAGGCGCATGATACGCTCGCCAGCATCCAGGGGTATGAATATGTGCTCGACAAGGACGAGATGGTGCGCAAAGTCGCCCAGCGAGCCGTGGAACTGCTGGATGCCAAGCCGGTGCAAGCCGGGGAATACCCGGTGGTGGTGGACCCGATGCTGGCGGGGGTCTTCATCCACGAGGCGTTCGGTCACCTGTCCGAGGCGGATTTCGTCTACGAGAACCCCAAGGCGCGCGAGATGATGACCCTGGGGCGCAAATTCGGCAAGGGCATCCTGAACGTCTTCGACGACGGTTCGATCCCCGACCTGCGCGGCACCACGCTGTATGATGACGAAGGCACCCCGGCGCGCCGCAACTGGCTCATCCGGGAGGGCGAACTGGTCGGGCGGCTGCACTCGCGCCAGACCGCGGCGCGCATGGGCGAATCCGCTTCCGGCAACGCCCGGGCGGTCAACTACCGCTTCCCACCCATCGTGCGCATGACCAATACCGCCATTGACAAAGGCAGCGCCTCCTTCGAGGAGATGATCAAGGACATCAAACTCGGCGTCTATGCCTGCGATGCCTACGGCGGTGAAACCGTGCTGGAGAACTTCTCGTTCAGTTCCGGCTATGCCTACATGATCCGCGACGGCAAGATCGCCGAGATGGTCAAGGATGTGATCCTGGCGGGGAACCTCTTCACCACGCTGGAGAACATCGACCTGATCGGGGACGATTTCAAATGGCTGAACACGGCGGGCGGATGCGGCAAGGGCGCCCAGTACCCCCTGCCGGTGGGCATGGGCGCGCCGCACATCCGCATCCAGAACGTGGTCATCGGCGGCGAGTGAGAGGAGGCTGGCATGGATCTCTTGAAGCAACTTAAAAAACAGGCTGAACAGGTCGAGGTGCTCGACCTGAGGAACGAAAAGACCACCGTCGAGTACGAAGCCAACCAGTTGAAGACCTGCACGGTGGCGGAGACGCAGGGCAGGGCGGTGCGGGTGATCCGCAAGGGCAGGCTGGGTTTTGCCGCCTCCACGGACGCCGAAGCGACGGACAAACTGGCTGCCAACGCGCTCGAATCGGCTGCCTACGGCGACGAGGCGCCCTTCTCCTTCCCCGCCCAGCAGGCGGCACCGATCGTGCGCACCTACGACGCGGCGATCGCCGACCTGCCGATCGCGCGCCTGGTGGAGATGGGCAGGGAGATCCTCGACATGATCCTGCCGGCAGATCCGGTGGTGCGCTGCAACCTGAGCATCGAGCGCAGCGTGGTCTCGGCGAGCATCCGCAACCAGAAGGACCTGGACGTCTCGTTCCAGGTCTCGCCTCTCTCGCTGGGAATCGAAATACACCGCATCGAGGGGGACGACGTGCTGATCCTGTTCGACCAGCTGGGCACGACGGTGTGGGAGAAGGATTACATGGACTTCGCCCGGCGGTTGGTGGAAAAACTGCGCCTGGCGCGCACGATCACGACGATGAAGCCGGGCAAGATGCCGGTGCTGTTCGCCCCGACCGGCGCGATGGCGCTGGGTTTGCCGCTCAGCCAGGCATTGAACGGCAAGGAAGTCTTCAAGGGCACCTCCCCGATGGCAGGCAGGATCGGTGAGAAACTGTTCGACAGGAAGGTGAGCGTGATGGACGACGGCACGCTGGACGGGAAGTTCGCCAGCGCCTCGTACGACGACGAGGGGGTGCCGCGGCGGCGGAACGTGCTGGTGGAGAACGGGGTGCTGAAAGGCTTCCTGTACGACCTGCGCTCGGCAGCACAGGCGGGGGTGCAATCGACCGGCAACGCGACACGCGGCGGGCTGTTCTTCCTGCCCGAACCGGCGCCAAGCAACTTCATCCTCCAGCCCGGGGAGACGCCGTTGAAGGACATGCTGGCGGGCATCGAGTCGGGCATCCTTGTGGACAGCCTGCTGGGGCTGGGGCAGGGCAACATCATCTCAGGCGCCTTCTCCAACCCGCTGGGGCTGGCATTCAAGATCGAGAAGGGCGAGATCGTCGGGCGGGTCAAGGACCTGTCCATCGCCGGCAACATCTACGACCTGCTGAAGGATGTGGCGGCGGTCAGCCGGGAATCGCTGTGGGTGTTCAATGCCATCCAGGCGCCCTACATCCTGATCCCCGAGATGAACGTGGCGGGGAAGAGTTAACCCGCATCACGAAAGGCCCGGTTATTCACCCAAATGACCGGGTATTTTTCAATTGGATGGTAACACAAACCATGGAACAAGATTCCCAATTGACGAACGAATGGACCGGCTCCGCCGAGCAAAAACTCTGGGGGTTGATGCAGATCTGGTCGGAGGCGAAATACAACTTCGCCTTCTTCGACCGCCTGCCGGAACTGGATTGGGATGCCGAGGTGCAGAAACGTATCCCGCAGGTCCTCGCTGCGCAGGATGTGATGAAGTATTACCACGCCTTGCAGGAACTCGTCGCCCTGCTCAACGACGGGCATACCATCGTGATGCTGCCGGGTGAGATCAGAGCCAGCATCGTCGCGCCTCCGCTGGAGCTGGCCATGATCGAGGGGAAGATCGTCATCGTCAGGGCTGGCGATACGCCGGAGATCCGGGAGCAGGGCATCCATCCCGGTCAGGAACTGCTCGCCATCGACGGTCGCCTCGCCG
>JBFYSG010000184.1:0-5553 GCA_041301835.1 Chloroflexota bacterium
CCGGCGCGCAACTTCGCCTGCCTGTTCCGCGGAGGAGTGCCCAAATAACCTGCCCGAAGCCTCGTGGATCAGGATATCGGCATCTTTCGCCAACCGGACGACCTGGTCACAGGGCTCGGTATCGCAGGAATAGGCTAATACTTTCTTCCCTGGATGGAACTCGAAACGCATACCGATCGCGGGGATCATGTGCTGGACAGGGGAAGTGAACAGGCTGAGATCATCATCAGCGATCACCTTGACCATTTCTTCGCTTGGAATGGGATGCATGGTGACGGGAAAGAAATTGGGCCAATCCGCCCAACCGTAAAGATCCATTAATGCCTTCACCCGCTGGAGGGTGTAGTCCAGACCGTGCAGTCGCAGCGGGCGGCTGTGCCCCATGAGCCACATATTCATTAACAATTGAGGCACGCCTGAGGCGTGGTCGGGGTGGAAGTGGGTCAGGAGTAGGTCTGTCAGGCTGTGAACATCCACACCCGCTTCATCCAGGCGCAGGATCTGGTTTCCGACACAATCGATCAGGATCGTCCGCGATCCGCCCACCAGGACCATGTGGGTATTTTCATGGGTCTTGTCGGGAATTGCATGCGAGGTGCCGAGGATGATGAGTTTTGGCATGGCTAGGATGACTTATCCTACACCTATTGTATTAAATTGGACAATAGCACAGGAGTAACCCATCTCTCCACCGCCGCGGCAACCAGGAGCAGTGGGAACACAAGACCTATGAATACTTTCGCCCAATCGGCAATCGTATCGATGACCACTTCACCCAGAGAACGCTGTGGGCTGGGAGTCACCAGCAGGATCGCCCCGTGCAGCACCGCAGCGCTCGATAGGATGAGCGCTGTGAGTTCAAAGATACCGTGCGGAAGGATGCCAAACAGGGCAACACTCCAGGGAGATAAACCCATGACCCCCATCAAAGCCAGCACGATCCCGATGACCGCCAGGTTGATGAAATACATCAAAGCACCCAGAGTCCCAAAGGAGACTGTGCCCAACAACGCGATGATCACAACTGCCCGAAGATTATGGCCAAATATATAGGGGAAGGATAATGCTGTCTCGGTGGGAATATCCACGCCTGCGGGAATGATGCTGCTCAATTCCCCCATCAGGTCGTCGGGGATCGACCCAATGTTCGATTGGACAACTGCGTACCCCGCCAGAATGGATATCAGACCCAACAACAGGGTCACCCCGATGGTTGCGCCCTGCTTGCGCAAGGTGGGACCAACTGCCATCCGATACCACGTCCAGGGCGACCTGGCGTTCCCTTTAAAAGATCGCCAGAAAACACGACCGATCCATCTGAGGTTAAGGATATCAATCTCTCTGCCCAGCAAGGCCTCGCGTTGAAAGTGAGCGATACCAACCCGGGCAAGCAGGACGGTCAGAACAGCCACACCAAGTACCGCCAGCCAGAGTACCTGGTCATTCCCCCAGAACAGCATGACCGCCTCGCCCTGGATCAGGAGCGCCATCGGGATGACGATGAAAGACGACATTAAATTCGCCGCCCGCACCGAGGTCGATTGTGTGGAGATTAAAATCGCTCCGCTGACCATCAAGAATCCCTGTACCGTTGTCAGGATGATGGTTTGTGCCATCCGGTTCGGGTCTGGGAACGGGATGTGCTGCACAGCCAATCCTATCAGATAGACCGTGATCCCCAGGTACGAGGTGATGAGTGGAGCAACCGTGCCCGCCATCAATTTTCCCATATAAATTTGCCAGTCTTTGAGCGGGCTCACCAGGAGCGGCTCGATCGTGCCGCGTTCCTTCTCGCCCACGAACGCCTCCAGGGCGATCACGAGCGAAACCGTGATGGGGAAAAATCCAACCACGAGAAGCAGGAAGGGTACCAGCCGTTCACCGATAAGAGGGGTATCGTAACTGGCGGTGAACTCGATGGCTGCCTGCGCGCCGGCATTTGCGAGAAACGGCAGCACCAGCGTCAAGAGGATCATCGGAACGATAATGCGCCAGTCACGCAGCTGGTCCCTCAGTTCCCGCCACGCAACAAGCCAGACAAAGCGGAATTCCTCCGTCCACTTTTTAATCATCCTGTACTCGCTTCATGGCTGCCAGGTAGACTTCTTCAAGAGTGTGTGGGATCTCATGCAGCGAAACCACTTCCACACCACGTTCAATGAATCGCTTCATCATCTCCGGATTGGTTTCCTGCGGGTCAGCCACTCGGAACCTCGGACCCGAATCCGTTTCCCCGATCCACTCCGCCCCCTTGGGCAGATCACTGACAGCCTCCCGCCAACCATCTCTGGCGTGCAGTTCAAATTCCGGCGGTCCCAGCAGGTCCCTTTTCAATTCCTGCATGGTTCCCTGGGTCAGGATCCTGCCGCGATAGATGATCGCCACCCGATCGGCAAGCAATTCCGCTTCCACAAGATTGTGGGTGCAAATGATGATCGTCCTGTTGCTGGAACGCAGGTCGGCAATGGCGCTGCGCACCAATCGCGCCGATTCCGGATCCATCGCAGAGGTCGGTTCGTCCAGCAGCAGTACAGGCGGTTCGTGCAGGAGCGTCCTGGCGAGCGCCAGTTTTTGCCGCATACCCTTGGAATATTGCCCGATCGGGTTCCCCGCAGCCTCTGCAAGTCCAAAAAAAGCAAGCAGTTCACGGCTCCGCTGGTGCCGCCGTGTGCTTTCGAGGCGGTAGATCTGCCCATAAAAATCCAGGTATTCCTCGCCTGACATCCGTAAATAAAGACCGTGCTGTTCGGTTAAAACACCCACCAGGGTGCGTACTTTTTCAGGTTCTTTGACGACGTCATACCCGGCGAGCCGTGCCCAGCCGCGCGTGGGAGAAAGCACCGAGGTTAACATCCGCACGGTTGTGGTTTTTCCGGCGCCGTTCTGCCCCAGCAAGGCAAGCACCTGCCCCGCCGGCACATCCAGGGTGACCCCGTCCACCGCCAGGAATTCCCCGAAACGCTTGCTAAGATCTTCAGTTTGGATCATGGGATCCCGTTGATGATCGCCGCCCCGGGTTGATCTGCCGGGGCGTGATCTACTATTTTTTCTCTTTCGCTTTAGGCTGGGTACGATGATTCCAATACACCAGTGCGCCTGAGATCAGCGCCACTACGATCATGGAGACCTGGTTGAAATTCACGCCGCCGACAATCGTCGGATCAAGGCGCAGGAACTCCAATCCGAACCTTCCGATGGCATAGATGATCACGTAGAAGGCAAAAAGATCACCGGGTTTTAACCATTTTGACCAACGCCGGCTGACGATCAGGAGAAATGCCATGTTGAGCAGGTTCCACAGCAGTTCATACAGGAACAAGGGATGGTAGTACTCAATGCTTTTAAAATCCGGATCGCGATGCAGGGGATCGATATAGATCTTCCACGGCAGATCGGTGGGGAGTCCGTAGACCTCCTGATTAAAGTAGTTTCCCAGGCGCCCGATCGCCTGGGCAAGTGCCACACCCGGCGCGGTGATATCCGCCCAGTCCAGGAAGGATATTTTCTTCTTTCGGCAGTAGATCCACAGGGCAAGGGCGCCGCCAATGACCGCGCCAGGTATCCCCAACCCACCGCTGCGGAGATTGATGGCATCCAGGGGATGCGAAAGGTAGTACTGGAAATTGATGCCCTGTTCCATCAGTTCCTTGGAAGGCGCGATCAGATGCCAGATGCGCGCCCCAACGATCCCGGCTATGACCACCCAGAACAACGCATCCCAGAGGTATTCCGGATCGAACTTGCGCCGACGGGCTTCAGCGGTAGCCAGGAACGTGGCGGCGATCACGCCAAGAGTGATCAGGATGCCGTAGAAATAGACCTCGACCGTCCGGGCTTCCACCAACGGGCGCAGCAGGTACCAGGCAAGCAGCCCGATCAGGATCGCCGGGATGATCCAATACAAATTTTGAACGAATTCCTTCTTTTTATCTTCGACTTTCTTTGGCTTGGAGCCTTGTTCGAAGATCCACTGGCGAAGGGTCAGGGCAAGCAGGACCAGGACAAATGGGATGCCAAACAAAGTCAGATAAGTGACTGGTATCTCAAAGCTATTGATCATGATTTACTCCTATGAGGAAATTCGTGCGTTTGATGGGCATCGGCACGCACTCGTATGATTCGCTGGAGGGCGGTGAAATTGGCGAAGATCGCGATGATGACCAGGGCTACCATGGGCATTTGGAAGATCAAGCCCGGGATAAGGACAATATACCGTTCCACGCGAGTCAATAAGCCGACATTGGCGTCCAACCTGGATGCGTCTGCGCGCGCCTTGATATAGGAGACAAGCACCGACCCGGCTGCTCCCAGGTAGGCAAGTACGATCCCAGCCGGTTCGCCGCGTGTGAGGTAATAAATAAGGAAACCAAAGAAGATTACAAGTTCGGAATAACGATCCGTAACAGAATCCACGAATGCACCCCAATCGCTGGCTTCATTTCGCAGGCGGGCGAGGGCACCATCCATGGCATCCACCGGTCCCATGATCAGGAGCAGCAATCCAGCCCAGGTCAGGTGCCCGTATGCGATCAATATCCCCACGCCGATCGTCCCTGCCAGACCGAACAGGGTCAGCGCGTTGGGTGTGATCCCCAATCGGTTCAGGAAAGCGGCGATCGGATTCAATAACCAGCGGAACCAGATGCGCATGTTCTCAGCCAGGGTCAACTTCTTTTTCTCGGTCGTCTCTGTCAAATTAAGATCCTTTCATCCACGCAGGAAGGCTTGATCAGCCTTGGTTTGCACCGGGCAGGTTAACCTCGAGCATATACTCCGGGGGTCGCAGGGTCTAATCCTCCGCCCCGTTCTCCTCGTCCTCCGGGCTCAGCAGCACTTCGCGGTCACGTCCCCCGCCCATCGAGGGTCCCACCACACCGTTCTCTTCCAGCAGGTCCAGCAGCCGCGCTGCGCGTGGGTAACCGATATTCAACCGCCTCTGGAGCATCGAGGCGCTGGCACGCTGTTCTTTCTTTAACAAAGTGATCGCGCGTTCGATCAGGACATCATCCCCGGTCTTTTCCTCCGAGAGGCTTACCATAGTCTCCCAAGGCGGGGGCGCATTGACCTCGGGCACGGTCTTCTGCCAATGGGCGATCAGACGCTCAATCTCCTGATCGGTCACAATGACTCCCTGTGCACGGATCGGGTTCCCGACTTCCGGATTAAGGAAGAGCATGTCGCCTCTGCCCAGCAGGGTCTCTGCACCGGGCAGGTCCAGGATCACCCGGCTGTCGACACCCGAGGCAACGGAAAACGCCAGGCGCGCCGGGAAATTGGCTTTGATCAAGCCGGTTACAACATCTGTGCTGGGACGCTGGGTCGCCACCACCAGGTGTATGCCGGTCGCACGCGCCATCTGTGCCAGGCGCACCAGGTTGTGCTCGGTCTGATCGGGCGCTGACATCATCAGGTCTGCCAACTCATCGATCATGACCACGATCCTGGGCAAAGGCTGAACGTCCTTCCGCTTTTGCAGGCGGCGGTTATAGGCATCCACATCACGCGCTTTTGCGGCTTCCAATAATTTATAGCGGTGCTCCATTTCAACGACAA
>JBFYSG010000185.1:0-7002 GCA_041301835.1 Chloroflexota bacterium
GACCCCTGACGCAGACCGCCACCCTGACCAAGTTCACCAGGGCAGGGGGCAGGCGGGGTGGGGTCAGATGCGGCGGGTTGGGAGGCGAAGGACACGGTATGTTCCTGGGATGGTAAACGGAAGCGCGGCGACCCTGACCAAGACCGCCAGGGCAGGCGCGAGGCGCCGCAGTTCGTATTAACTATAGATCGGATGTTCTGAATTACAAGGGTGAATTGGGGGGGAACACGGCGGGGGAGGCTGTTTGGACGAGGCGGGGCAAGGATATGATAATATTCTAATTAATATCTAATATATCTGATTTACAATCCCTATTGATATGAACTCATTCGACAAGGGAGAGAAACCATGAACAAGCTATTCCTGATCGTATTTTCCATCCTGCTCTTAGCAGCGTGCAGCCCGCAGCCTGCCGCCACCCCGGCTGAAGCAACCAGCCTGCCGATGGCGGCGACCGAGACGCTCGAGGCGATGCCAGCAGACACATCCAGCCCGACGGATACGGCGATGCCCGGCTCCGGGGAAGCGGAGGTCGAGATCGAGGATTTCGCCTTCACGCCGGCGGAGATCACGATCACAGCCGGGACGACGGTCAAGTTCGGCAACAAGGACAATGTCTCGCACTCGGTCAAGGCTGACGACGGCTCGTGGGGTTCTGCTAGCCTGGGGAAAGGGGAGGAGTTCTTCTTCACCTTCACCACGCCCGGAACGTACACGTATCACTGCGAACCGCATACCAACATGACGGGGACGATCATCGTCGTGGCGCCATAAGATCCATTGCCGATAGCGATGACAGGATCGGCGAAAAGATAACAGCATTGACCAGCCCCTCTGCGTCTGAGAGGGGCTGGACATATGTTACATCGATCCCTTTATGGGGGAGAGGGGATGTTATCCCAGCATGCCCAGCCTGGGGCGGTATTACAGCGCTTATACCAGGTGTGTGAGGCGTGAGCGCCTCGCTGCCTGCCAGGTCGGTGCTCGTGTGCGCCAATTTGAGGATGTGGTGATAGCCGGGCACCCAGCCTCACAGGCTTCTTATCTGCGCCTTCCTCGTCTCTGAATGGAGCATGCGCTTGAGCAGCCGCTTGAGGTTCGCGCCCCAGTGTTTCAAGCGCGCGGAGGATCTTGCCAGCAGAGGGAGTGAAAAATGGCGCTCCCGGGCGAAGGCGACGACCTCGCGGAAAAGAAGCTCGTCATGCGTCAGGTATTTCGTTAATAACCTGCTGCGCCCCCGCCGGTAGGCTTCCAGGTCGAAACTGGGCGCATAGCGCTCGAGCAGACCGGCGATCTCCAGGGTCAACAATGTACGCACACATTTCGGGCAGGTGGAACAATTGCCGCCCTGGCGCTGCCTGAAACACACATCCAGGCTGTCATACGTATCCGGGATCTCCGCCACCTGCAGGACCTTTTCCACGCGGGTGTATTGACCGCCCACCGACAGGAGCTCGAGCGCCTCGGTCGAGAGCATCGGCAGGGTGACCGGGTCGCTGAAGGTCATACCCCTTGTGCCCCCGATAACGACCTGGGGATAACTGTAGGAAGAGGCGATCAGGCAGCGCCCGATGCCGCCCTGCAGGATGAGCGGTATGGCAGCGTTGCGCTGGGTGATGGTATGCACATACCCCAGCCGCCGGGGGAAAAATGAAGCCACGTTGGAGTCCACGATGACCAGCGGCAGGTGGATGCGATCGGCGATCCCCCGGATGTGTTGCCCCCGTTCCTGGAAGAGGTTCCCACTCCTCTCCTCCCGCCCATGCGAGCCGGTATTGTGGAAGAGCAGGTGCGTGACCCTGAATCCCCCAGGGACATGGCTGGCATAGTGATGGTCGGCAAGCAGGCTGAAGGAATCGATCCCGCCGGTAAACCCCGCCGCAACACCTGCGGGGCGCGGCGCCTGCGTGCGCAGTTCCGCCGGGAAAAGGCGGATGCGCTGTAAACCGGGATGAATGTGCTGCAATATGCGCTGGTATGGACCGGATAGGAAGAAGAAAAGTCTTTCGGAGACGGCGCCGTGGATGTGGATATCCTCCCCGACCGCCATGGCGGGGATGAGCAGGGATACGAGCGGGGCATCACAGGCATCCGTGAGCAGGTCGGCGAATTGTGATCCCAGGCTGTACCACAGGTCGGCGCCCCCGGTGGAGGCTTCAACCCGGGTGGTGAATACGATCTGGTCTCCCCGTGCCTGGATCTCGGGTTGGTTGATCTTCATGGATATCCATCTCCCGGAAGCAGAAGGGCACGGCATGCCGTGCCCCTACTCATGCCATCATCCCCAGCCTGGGGCGGTACTGCAGCGCTTCCGCCAGGTGCGCCGGGGTGAGCGACTCGTCGCCTGCCAGGTCGGCGATGGTGCGCGCCAGTTTGAGGATGCGGTGATAGGCGCGTGCCGACAACTGGTACTGGTTCATGGCGGATTTCATTAACGCCGCCCCGCGCTCGTCCAGCGGGCAGAACTGGCGCAATTCCAGCGGGCGCATGTCGGCATTGCAGGTCAATGCCGGCGGCGGTGAGCCGGGCTTGCGGCTTTCACCGCCGGTGTCGAAACGCTTTCTTTGCCGGTTGCGCGCCGTCTCGATGCGTTCCCGCACCACCGCCGAGGATTCCCCGCTGCGCGCCTCGCTCAGCTTCTCGTACTCGACGCGCGGCACCTCCATGTGGATGTCGATGCGGTCCAGCAGCGGTCCCGAGATGCGCTTCTGGTACTTGGTCACGACCATGTTGGAGCAGGTGCAGGGGCGCTGAGGGTCGCCGTAATAACCGCACGGGCAGGGGTTCATCGCCGCCACCAGTTGGAAACTGGCGGGGAAGGTGAGCGAGCCCTGCGCCCGGCTGATGGTGACCTGCTTGTCCTCCAGCGGCTGGCGCAGGACCTCCAGCACGCGCAGCCCGAATTCGGGCAGTTCATCCAGGAAGAGCACGCCGCGGTGCGCCAGCGAGATCTCGCCCGGGTGGGGCAGGTTGCCGCCGCCCACCAACCCGGCGTGGCTGATGGTGTGATGCGGGGCGCGGAACGGGCGGCTGCGGATGAGCGGAATCCCCGGGGGCAGTTGGTCTGCCACCGAGTAGATGCGGGTCACATCCAGCGCCTCGTCGATCGACATGGTCGGCAGGATGCCCGGCAGGGCGCGCGCCAGCAGGGTCTTGCCCGCGCCGGGCGGACCGATCATGAGCACGTTGTGCCCCCCGGCAGCAGCCACTTCCAGGGCGCGCTTGACATGCTCCTGCCCCTTGATCTCGCCCATGTCGGTCAGGCTCGACGGGAGGGCGGCGGGCAGGTCGATGCCCGGGTAGGGCGTGAGCACTTTGCGCCCGCTCAGGTGGTCGTGCAGCTGGGCAAGCGAGTCCACACCGATCACTTCCAGGTCGGGCACCAGCGCCGCCTCCGGCGCGTCCACGGCGGGGACCACCAGGGTCTTGAAGCCGTGGGCGCGCGCCGTGGCTGCCATCGGCAGGATGCCGCGCGTGTGGCGCAGGCTGCCATCCAGCGAGAGTTCCCCCACCACCATCATGCCATCCGCCGCGCCCGCGGGCAGGATGCCGTTGTAGATGAGCACCCCCAGGGCGATGGGCAGGTCGTAGGATGGACCCTCCTTGCGCACCGAGGCGGGGGCGAGGTTGACCACCAGGCGCTTGCGCGGGAAGGGCACCCCGGCGTTGCGCACGGCTGCCTGGACGCGCTCGCGGCTCTCCTGCACGGCGGCATCCGGCAGACCAACCACGGTCATGCCGGGTACGCCCTGGGTGTAATCGACTTCCACCTCGACCACCACCCCTTCCAGCCCGGTGATGGCGCAGGTATGGACCCTGGCAAGCATGAGGTAAGTGTAGATGGGCGCGGTATCCTTGTCAATACCCCGGCTCAGCCCACTTGACAGGCGGGTGGTTTGGCAGTCTAATAAGACATTAATTGTCCAAATAGAAAGGTGTGGAATGAAACTACAAACCATTTCGGCTCTGGCTTTCATGCTGGTGCTGCTCTCCGCCTGCGCCCTGCCCGGCGGCGCGGCAGACGAGGCAAGTTGCCTGCAGGGCAACTGGGTCATGACCAATGAGGACCTGAACATCATGCTGCTGACCCTCGTCCCGGTTCCGGGGATGAGCATCCCCGCAGGCACCCTGCTGATGACCTTCGAGGGCGATCGGTTCGTTTACGGCTCGGATGCCTTCACCCTGCAGATCGATGTCCCGGACGGCTACATGTCTGCGGATGCCAGTTTTGCCACCGACGGGACTTTCAGCGCGGCAGAGGGTGTGCTGACCTTCTCGGACATGGTGACCAGCAGGAATATCTCCACGTGGGTGGCGGTCATCGATGGCGAGGTGGCGGAGGCGCCCGGCAGTTTCGATGTCTCCATGCCCGCCCCCGGCAGCGGACCCTACACCTGTGAGGGCGACCTGCTGGCGATCACCTCCATGGCTCCCTCGGGCGAGCCCTTCGCCATGATCTTCCAGCGTCAACCGTAACGGCAGAGGTCGGCACGCCCACCGCCTCCTGCCTGCCCCCGGCGGGAAATTTTAAGGTTCCCTTTACCGAATTGTAGGCTGTTTTTAATGTAACCACTTTAAAAGGTTGTATGATTAATGCAGGCTCCAATGAGCCCAGAAAGGAGGTAACGCACACGAATGATGAATGCAGTACCGCAAGGAGGTAAGACCGGTTGACACCCCAGGGCGCACCGCTAAAGCGGTGCAGCGCCCGACGTCTGTCACGACGAACGTGTCGTCTCCCGCTCTTACCCGGTAAGTCCATAACCCCGGCGGATGGGTAACCCCCATCCGCCTTATTTTTTTCGGCTACGCCCCCCGGGCGGGTGCTTGCCTTTTTTCCAGAAGGCAGTACAATCAGGTTCACACCCGGAGCCCGTGCATGAATGCCACCCCTGCATCCGATTCCCCGCGCTGGAGCGCCATCACCAAGCTGACCGTCTCGCTGACGATCATCGTCCTGCTGGGCGCGTTCATCATCCACTTCAAGGGCTTGTTCGGACCGGTGCTGTTTTCCTTCATCGTGGCATATGTCCTGCACCCGGTCGTCTCCTTCATCACCCGCAAGACGCCCCTGACCTGGAAGATCACCGTCAATATCCTCTACCTGGTGGTGGTTGCCATCCTGCTCGGTCTGCTGACGCTGGGTGGCGTGGGGCTGTTCCAGCAGATCCAGAACCTGGTGGACTTCATCCGGCAGAACGTGGACCGCCTGCCCGAGTACATCGCCACGATCTCAGCCTTTAAGTTCGAACTCGGACCCATCAAACTGGACCTCTCGCAGTTCGATTGGGGCGAGATCGGCAACCAGGTGCTCTCCACCGTGGAGCCCGCCCTGGGTGAGATCGGCTCGGTGGTCGGATCGCTGGCATCCGGCGCGGCTGCCACGGTCGGCTGGATCATCTTCATCCTCATCGTCTCGTATTTCTTCCTGCTGGAAAGCGGCGGCTTGCGCGACCGCATCATCCAGGTCAACATCCCGGTGTATGCCGAGGATATCCGCCGCATGG
Organism: Chloroflexota bacterium; assembly: GCA_041301835.1. Classification (GTDB taxonomy): domain Bacteria; phylum Chloroflexota; class Anaerolineae; order Anaerolineales; family Villigracilaceae; genus UBA877. The sequence continues at coordinate 5,508 of JBFYSG010000185.1, forward strand.
GTACCAGGTTGAGCGAGATCTGGAACGCCTTCCTGCGCGGGCAGATCATCATCTTCTTCCTGACCTCGATCGTCTACCTGGTCTTCCTCAGCATCATGGGCGTACGCTACGCCCTGGTGCTGGCGCTCATTACCGGATTCGCCAACTTCATCCCCTACATCGGTCCGGCGATCAACTGGGTTGTCCTGGGGCTGGTGACCTATTTCCAGGCAGGCAACTACCTGGGTCTTTCCCCGTTCACCTACATGGCGGTGGTGATCCTGGTGGCGGTGCTGATCGACCAGGTCTTCAACAACCTGATCAACCCGCGCGTCATGGCGAGCGCGCTCAAGGTGCACCCGGCTTTCGTGCTCATCGCCGCCCTGCTGGCAGCCAACCTCATCGGGGTCATCGGCGTCATCATCGCCGCGCCGCTGCTGGCGACCGTCACCCTGGTCGGGACCTACGTCGTGCGCAAGATGCTGGACCGCGATCCGTGGATCCCGGAGGAGGAGATCCCGCCTCCACCGCCCCTGCTCCCGCCGTGGCTGAAGCGCCTGTTCCAGCGCCGGCAGGGGAAAAAGAAGGCGAAGAAAAAGAGCAGGAAATGACCCCCAGCCTTCCGGCTGGTCAGGGGCACACCCTGGTATCCTAATTATTATTTGGAGGAAAGAATGTCAAATATGGAAGAACCCCGCACCGATACGATCGCCGAGACCGAGAATTACATCGCCTGGAAAGCCGAAGAGCCGGATGGCGAGGTCACCTACCACCTGGAGGTCAACAACGTCACCCTGCATTTCTTCCGCGAGGAATGGGTCGAGTTCCTCGACCTGGTGAAGAGCCTGAAGTAAATGAGCGCCTTCAACGCCATCACCGATGTCCCCGGCGTTGAAGCCGGGCATGCGCAGGACGACCAGGCGCTGACCGGTGTGACCGTCATCCTGTGCCGCAAGGGAGCGGTAGGCGGCGTGGATGTGCGCGGCTCGGCTCCGGGCACGCGCGAGACCGACCTGCTCGACCCGGTCAACTCGGTGGAGAAAGTGCACGCCATCACCCTGGCAGGCGGTTCCGCCTTTGGGCTTGACGCCGCCTCGGGCGTCGTCCGCTGGCTGGAGGAGCAGGGCATTGGCTTCAACACCGGCGCGGCGCGCGTCCCGATCGTCCCGGCGGCGATCCTGTACGACCTGGCGCTGGGGCGCGCCGACGTGCGCCCGGATGCCGCCATGGGCTACGCCGCCGCGGCTGCCGCCCGTACGGGGGCGCTGGCGGAAGGCAATGTCGGCGCGGGGACGGGCGCCTCGGTCGGCAAGATCTTCGCCTCAGCCGGGGCGATGAAAGCCGGTTTCGGCACCGCCAGCCTTGTCCTGGGCGGAGGCGTGATCGTGGGCGCCGCCGCAGCTGTGAACGCCTTCGGCGATGTCATCGACCCGAAAAGCGGACAGATCATCGCCGGCACACGACCGGCACGCGTCGGTCCGCTGCGCCTGGGGGGTGACGGGCGCTTTGCCGACAC
>JBFYSG010000186.1:0-6361 GCA_041301835.1 Chloroflexota bacterium
TGAGCCGGTCAAGCCGCGCGGTCCAAGCATATCCTCGCAGCCGCGCTGGCGCGCCCAGGCAAAAGCCGCTTCGAGCAGCGCCTGGGCAACCTGGAAATCATCAATGAGATCGAAAGCCGAGAAGAAGGCTGTCCTTACCCCGTGGTGGGCATTGTGCCTGGTATTATGGACGGCGGCTATGCGTCCGAGCACCTGTCCTTCAGACTGGGCGATGAAAAAATCCGCCGTGGAGTGGCGGTAGAATGGATGATGCGCCCGATCCAGCGCGGCGCGTTCACCAGACTCGAGCACGGGGCAATAATACGGATCCTCCCGGTACAATTTGTTTGGGAATTGGATGAACTGACGTACCTGGCGTGGATCGCGCGTGTCAATCTTATGGATGTGCATGCGGTTGTCCGGGAAAAATCATGGGTTGGTGAGATGAGTTGAGGCAAGCCTCAGCGCTGTGGTGTTTTCCTGCGACCTTCCAGCATGACCATCAGGTTCAACTGGCGTGATCGGATGGCACGCCTGAGTTCGTCTTTTTTATCCTGCTCCGGACAGGATTCCAATTCCGTCCGCAGGTCGGCGATCTGCTTGAGCAGGTCGATCTCTGGTGGTAGGATGCCGGCGTTCTTCATGATGGTGATCGCCAGGCGCCTGTCCTCTGGAGTGTCAAAATAGGCGCGCAAGTCGATCGTTTTACCTGCGCCAGGCAGATCGTCAAACACGCCGCGGCGCATGGCTTCCTCGATGATGGCATCCACAGTCCTGTCCAGGGGCATGGAGAATTCTCCTGGTCTTGATAAACAGGACTCATCACGTTTGTGATGAGTCCTGTTTAGATCCGTTCTGTTGCCGAATCGACTACTTGTCCTTCAATTCCGCCGGCAGTTCGGGGATGATGAGTTCCATGCCGGGGCGGATGCGGCGGTAATCATCACCGACCATGGCTTTGTTCGCCTCATAGATGGGGCGCCAGTACGGCTCGGTGGTGTGCCCGTAGAATTTGAGCGAAACATGTGTCCAGGTGTCGCCTTCCTTGAGGACATACTTGACGACCGGTTTGGCTGCTGCAGCTTTCTGCTCAGCGAGGCGGGCAGCGCTGGCTTCCTTGAGTTTTTTCACCCTCTCCTCGGAGGCGCGTTTGGCGCGCAAGGCAGCGGCTTCGCGCCTGGCTTTATCGGCTGCAAGTTTGGTGGCTTCGGCGGCGGCTTTCTCGTCGCGGTTGCTGACCGCGTCGATGGCACGATCCAGTAATGTTTTCTTCTTTTCTACCATTGGTTTCTCCTATTAGCCTGCTAGTGAATGGATAGCATTGAAGTAATTATAAACCCGGTGCTAGACATGTCAAGCATGTCGGTCGATATGCCGGAACTCATTGCTCGGGTTCCTTTACCAGGCGGGTGTGCTGGTTCCCTGCGGGTCCTGCCAGTACGGAGACCAGGCAAGCGCCAGGAGTTGGACCGAGATCTCGGATTTGCTCGGCTTGATCGCAATCGTTTCCAGCGTTTCGGTGCCCGGGTCGATCTTTTCCTGCAGTGAAGCCATTTCTGCCTCGAACTCGGCTTGCAGAGCAAGCAGTTGTTTTTGGAGCGCTTCGACGGTCTCGCCGGCGCGGGTAACATCCCTGGATTCATCCACGGCGCGGCTGGCACCCTTCATGGCGGTGGATGCCCGGCTGATGGTGGAACTGCTCAACTTCCTGCCTGTGAAGGCGCCCAACAGGGTGCTGCCGAAGGAAATGGCGGTCTGGATCTTTGCCTGCTTTGCCTGCTCTGCCTGCTTTTCCTTAGCCTGGTCTGCCTTGCGGATGCGTTCCTGGATCGCGGTGATGCGGGCGGCGTATTTCTTCCTCATCGCTTCGGCAGCCTCGTCGCGCTGTTCGCGCGAGGATTGTCCCAGCCGCAGGCGGAATTCCCTCTCGCTCTCGTTGGGTTGGGAATGCTGCTTCAGGCTTGGGCTGAAAAAAAGGTCGATCTTGCGGGTGCCGTAAAGCCAACTGATGAAATCGCGGTTCCAGGCGGCGTAATTCTTGCTCTGCCCGGCAGCGGGTGGCAGGTTGGCGAAGCGTGCCTCAGGACGCGGTGATCTTTCCAGGTCTTCAGCGGGGATGTCCACCAGCTGAGCCTTTTCCCAAACGACCGGAATAACGCCATCGGTCACGGGGGTCAGGAAGAGTCCCGTCTCGGAAAACTCCACTTTTGCCTTGGCATCCGAGAAATGGATGCGCGAAGTGCCCAGGATGCCAGGGATGTAGGTCAACTGGCTGCCTGGAGGGGCGCTCCCGCGGACCGGAATATAAACACAGGGCACATCCGGTGGCAGGGCGGAGGGCTGAAGAGCTGCTGCGGCAGGGAGTATACCGGCTGCTGGCACCGCCGAGGCAGGCTGGCTGGATCCGGCGGCTGGCGCAGCAGGTGCGATGGGCGTAGCCGATTTGATCGGATCCATTAAGATCTTGATCTGATCGCGGGTCAGGGGACCGCGCAGGTAGGACAGCGCCCAGCGGGTCTGGAAGATGACCGGGGCGTCCTCGTGCGCATTATTCATAAGGAATACGCGGTTGCCCAATCCTGGAAGGATTCTCTCGGTCTGCGAGCGGTTGAACTGGGTGCCAGCGCTTGCCGCGGCGACATCCAGGCCGTCTAGCAGGCGGGCTTTATCGCGTTCGGTCTGGAGCCTGCCGATGAACCAGGTGCCGGCATTGCCCAGGGCTTTGTAGTCCAGGTCAACCGGATTCTGGGTCGCCAGCACGATCCCCAATCCAAAGGCGCGCGCCTGTTTCAACAGGGTAAGCATGGGTACTTTGGATGGAGGATTCTCGACCGGAGGCAGGAAGCCGTAGATCTCGTCCATGTACACCAGGGCACGCAGGCTTGTTGTTCCAGATTGGGCGCGCATCCAGCCGAGGACCTGATTCATGAACAGGGAGACAAAGAACATGCGCTCCGCATCGTCCAGGTGGGCGATGGAGAAGATGGCGATGCGCGGCTTTCCAGCAGGCGTGTATAGGATCTGACTGATATCGAGCGGCACCCCTTCCAGCCAGGTGCTGAAACCGGGTGACGCCAGCAGGTTGTTCAGGGCGAGTACCAGGTTAAAGCGGTCCTTGGAGGAATAGAATGATTCGAGGTCTAGGACACCCACCTTGCTGACCGGCGGGGTCTGCACTTGTTGGATGAGCGCGGTGAGGTCCAGGTCCTGCCCGTTGGTCCAGGCATGATTGAGAATGGTCGAAAGCAGGATATGCTCGCGGCTCTGTATTGGTTCTGAATCGATGCCGACCAATCCGAGCAGGCTTTTCACTGTGGTGGATATGCGTTCCTGGAGCAGGTCGCCATCCTCAAGGATCGACCTGGGCGGGCAGGCGAAGGATTTCAGGATGGATACGGGGATGCCGGCATTGGAGCCGGGGGTATAGATCAATACTTCCGCCGCGTCACGCAGGCGCTGGATGCGGGCTCCATCCTGTCCCCAGCCCGCCAAGCCGTTCTTCCAAGTTTCTGCCTGCTTGGCGGCAAAGTCCTGCAGGGATAATCCTTTCTGCTGGGCATCGTCCGGGTTGACCCAGGGGAGGAATTCTTCTGCCGAGAGGTTCGGAAAGGTCAGCATGAGATTGGCGAGATCACCCTTGGGATCGATCAACAGGGCAGGGATGCCGTCGATGGCGGCTTCCTCGATCAGCGAGAGACAGAGACCTGTCTTACCGCTGCCTGTCATGCCCACGCAGACGGCGTGGGTGACCAGGTCCTTGGAATCATAGAGTAACAATTCGTCCCTGGTCTTGGCGGTCTGCATATCATAGATGCGACCGAGGAAGAATGTTCCGAGTTTTTCATAGTCTTCCATCTAGGACCTCCTGGAATGCAGGATCAAGGATCACGCGGTAATTGTAAACGATTCAGCCGCAAGGTTGAATAATAGGCGGCAGATGCCGCCTATTGATCACACGTATGAACATGCCTGAAAGTGCGCGCATGTTATGCTATCGGTCCGGTACCCACTGGAAGTTATTTCTTCCTGGACATGCCGCCGATCGCCTGGAGCAAGGTATTGAGCACCAGGGCGCCGGATTGCGAGCGATGCTCCGAGGTGCTCATGGCACGTCCGGAAAGGAGGGCATTGACAAGCGCCTGGGTGTTGTTCCCGCCCTGCGACTTGGTGTTCATGAATGCCATGCCGGCGTTGAGCAGATCGCCTACATCCAAGCCGGAATCGGCGGGTTGTGCCTGGGGCTGGGCAGTGCCGGAACCACCCAGGAGCATGCCCAGCAGATCGCCGGCACCCGCCTGGGTTTGTTGGGGCGCGGCAGACCCGCCGCCCAGCAACGATCCAAGCAGATCACCCATGCCATCGGTGGAAGGTGCCGTGGGTGCCTGCCCGCCTCCGATCAATGCCTGGATGAGGGTCATGGCGTTGTCGGGCGTGACCTGTTTTTTCCCCTGGAATTCCCGGGATGCCTGGGAGAGACCCTGGGCGTACAGTTGAGCGGAACCGCTCTGCTTCTGGCGCAGGAGTTCGCTGGCATAGGCGAGTTGATCGGCAGGTGCAGCGCCTTTACGCGCCTGCATGGCTTTCGCAATGACATTGAAAATTTCCACCATATGATCGCCGTGATCGTGATTGTAGGTATCGGCGTTGTTCAAGGTTTCTTTTTGATTTGCAAGACTGCCGGCAACGGTCTTGAAGAGAGAAGCCAGGTTGATTTGATTGGTTTTTGCGGGCATATGATCCTCCATAAATTACAAACAATTATCATTTGTCGATAGAGATTGGTCTTCACCTTAGTATAGTCTCATCCTGAAGATGGTACAAGGCTGCTATGTGCCCGAACCCTTTTTGGCGAGCATACGATCGAGCAAAGGGGTCCAGGCGCTGCGCATCCCAACCATGCTGCCAAGCATCATGGCGGCGCCGGTGATGATCCCCATAATGGGACCAGCAGCGATCTCAAAGACCAAACCCAGGTGCTTCATCATGTCCATGGTGGCGAAGAAGTCGCGCAGATCGAGCCCCACAAGGCTCGTGATCGCGTAAGCGTTGTAGATCACAAGTGCCAACCCGCCCAGGAAGATCCCCAGGGCAAGCACAAAGAGGAGTGGAAAACGTTTTCCGGCGATGATGTGGGCTTGTTCTGCCTGGATCCGGTCCACAAGCGTTTCGGCATCCGTCCAGGTCATGCCGTGCTTCTCGCATAGTTCGAGGATGATGTCGTTGAGGCTGGCTGTATTTGCCAGCCGTTTTACAATGTGCTGCTCGAGTGCAGGATCGTCCATGACCAGATTATAGCAGATGGAAGGGATCGACCTGCCTGCAGCTATCGTTTGGGTTTTAAGCCTACGCATTCACGGGTGAACGCAGTACAATACAGGGGACAGGAGGCGACTATGGATTTTACTGAATTCACACGCCTGACGCAGGAAGCCAACACCATGCTCAGTGCGGGACGCCTGAAAGAAGCGGAAAAGGTCCTTTATCAGTTGATCATCAGCGATATTTCGGACCTGGACAAGGCAGCGCTCTCTGTGAAGATGGCATATATCCATGATCGCCTTGGCAGCACAGAGGAAGCCCTGAACTGGTACGACAAGGGCATGGCATATGAGCAGATCTATGGTCGATTCGAGATCACCGAGAAGAAAGCCGAATACCTGTCGCAGAATGGGCGGAGCAAGGAAGCCATTGAGATCTACGAACTGCTGGCGAAGCAACCATTCATTACCGAAACGGATAAAGAACGGATACGGAAAATGATCCAGGCGCTGGTTGGTAAAGCCATGCGTGAATGGCGTTAACAGACTTATACAGGTAATTTCTCCGGAGGATCCATGGACTATCGCATGCTGGGTGTGACCGATCTAAAGGTATCCAGCTTGTGTCTTGGAAGCATGCAGTTCGGCTGGACAGCAGATGAAGCCATATCCCGGCGCGTCTTGTCAATGGCATACGAATCGGGGATCAATTTCATCGACACAGCCGACATTTACTCGCGCTGGGCGGATGGAAACCCCGGAGGCGTATCGGAGCGCATCATTGGCAAGTGGTTGAGCGAGAGCGGCATCCCAAGGGACAAGATTGTGCTCGCGACCAAGGTGCGCGGGAACATGGGCGGGGGAGCGGATAACGAGGGCTTGTCCAGGGCGCACGTCCTGAAATCGGTGGAAAACTCCCTGCGACGACTGCAAACGGATCACATTGACCTCTACCAGGCTCATTGGCCCGATGAGAACACACCCATCGAGGAGACTCTGCGTGCATTCGATGAATTGGTAAAACAGGGCAAGGTCCGTTATGTCGGCGCATCCAATTATCCCACCTGGCAACTGATGCAGGCACTCTGGACTGCAGACCGGGGCAAGTTGATCCGCTTCGACAG
>JBFYSG010000188.1:0-3841 GCA_041301835.1 Chloroflexota bacterium
GCGGAACGCCTCTGCCTGCAGGCGACCCAGGTCGCCGGGTATGTCATCCTGGTAGGCACCCAGTTCCATCATCAGGCGCTCGGCGTAGAGCGCCCAGCCTTCGGCATACCCGGTGAACGAGACACCCATCCGGAAAGCAGGCTGGTCTGGCAGTTCCTGGGCGATGGCGATCTGAAAATGATGCCCCGGGATGGTCTCGTGGAAGGCGAGCGTCTTGACCCCGAAACGGGGGGTGGCGCCGCTGGTGCGCGCCCAGAAGATGCCGGGGCGCGAGCCGTCGTATGCCGGCGGCATATAAAAATCACCCATTTCCCCGCCGGTGACGATGACCTGGGCGCGCGGGCTGAGGTCAAAGGCTTCCGGCAGCAGCAGCCCGGCTTGCTGGATGGCAGCCTCGTAAGCCGCCACGGACTCCTGCCCGCGGTGGACGCCGGTGTCGTTGACCAGGCGGGTATACAGCGCGGGGATGCTCTCCTCCGGCGGGTAACCCAGGGAAGTGAAGAGGACGCGCATCTCGGCGTGGATGCGCTCGAGGTTCTGCACCCCGAGGACATCGATCTCGACCGCGCTGGTTTCGGTGGTGGTGTGATGGCGCAGGGCGCAGGCATAGAAAGCCTCGCCATCGGCGAACTGCCAAACCCCGATCTCGTCCGAGGCTTGCAGGAGCAGGTCCTCGAAAAAATCCACCAGGCGCTGGTAGGCAGGGATGACGATGGACGTGATATGCGCCTGTGCCTGTGCCAGCAGGTCGGTACCTTCCTCAGCCGGGAGGGAGGCGAGGTCGAGTTTCTCCGCCAGGGTGGTGTGGAACCAGGTCCGGGTTGCCTCAGCCCCGGCGACTTCCTGCAGATCGGGCAGGATGACCCGGATGATGAAAGCGGGCAGGATGACTCCCCGCTCGCGGCGCAGGCTCAACCCTTCCAGGATCTGGTCCACCTTGGCACCCACCTGTGAGAGCCGGGAGATATAGGCGCGGGCATCCGCGGCGTTTTCCAGGGGGTGGTACTCAGTAAACAGGAAGTACAGGCGCAGGTGCAGGCTGGTGACGATCGGGTTGAGCGGATAATCGTCGTACATGTAGTCGTGCAGGCGCACAAGGTCATCCAGGTACCAGTCGTAGACATCCGCCGAAAGCGCCTGCGAGTCGCTCAACAGGGAGCGGTCGTAGGCGCGCAGGCGCGCCAGGATGCCGCTCTCCAGCGCCTGGGTCTGGCGGATGAAGGCGTCGGAAACATCGGTCAGGTCTGCATCCCCGACCCCATAGAGATCGCCCAGACCGAGTTCGGTCAAGCCTTCGGGGTCGCGCAGGAGCAGGAGACGGAAGGATTCCTCAAAAAAGCGCTCAATGTCCAGCCCATCCAGCGGAGCAAGCAGGTCTCCCACCGGCGGGGGCGTCGGTGTTGCCTCGGGGGTACAGGCTTTGAGGAAAGGCGCCAGGGCAAGGCTGCTCCCGGCGAGCAAACTTAAGCGGAGGAAATCACGCCGGCTGAGTGCGGTGGGGTTCATCCTTCTTCTCCTTTCCACCGGGCGGCTTCCTGGTAGCCAACGCCAATGGTCGATCCGATTGAATAGTAACGGTTATCCAAGGCATACAAGATCGGGTCGAGGCGGGTCAGGTCAGCGGATACTTTTATCCCTTCCTTGTTGCTGACGAATTCTTCACTGGCATAACACTGCACCACCTCGCCGATGAAGACCTGGCGGTGCTGCAGGCAGAATTCCTTGACCACGCGGCACTCCAGGTTCAGCGGGCATTCGGCGATCATGGGGGCAGAGCCTGTCTCACCGTAGAACGTCTCGAACAGCGCCGATTTGTCCAGGTCGCGGCCCGAGATCGTCCCGCACAGGTCCACTTTAACCAGCATCAAGGTGTTGGGGATGTTGATGCTGAAGGTGTTGTTCGCCAGGATGCCCGTATTGGTGAAATGCTCCCGATGCGAGGAGATGAAGACCAGCGCCGGATGGATGCCGACCAACCCCGTATCGCCGATCGTAGCAAAATTGGGTTTGCCCTGCACCTGCGCGCCGACCAGGGTGATCGGGATGGGGTAGAGATAGGGCACCTGCCCAAGTTTCACCTTCATGCCTTCACCTCGTCAACCTTTGCCAGCGTATCGTGGTCGGGGAGCAGGTCTTCCATGTTCCGTATTTGCGGAAAGACATACCCGGACATGAGCGCCAGGATGGTGAGCACCCCGAAGACGACCATCATCACCGCCATGCCCGAACCCGGGTCGGTGCCCGCCATCCAGCCGAACAGGCGTGCCACCCAGGTATCGCCCTGCATGGCGGGTTCCATGACCTTGTCTGCCAGCAGACCACCCAGCACGGGCGTGAAGGTATCGGGGAACCAGGTGAGCAGGCGCCGGGCGGAGAACACGCGCCCCTGCACATCGGGCGCCACCTTGACCTGCAGCAACGCCTGGCTGGTGGCAATGCCGACGCTGGAACCGACCCCGGCGAAAAGGATGGCGGGGATCCAGATGCCCAGCCCGCGCCCGAGCCCGAAGGCAATGTTGCCTGCCAGGCAGAAGAGCGTCCAACCCAGCAGGACGCCGTGGATGCGCCGTTTGGGACCTCCCCAGGCGCTCATCAACAGCGAGCCAGCCGTCCATGCGACGGCGCCGGCGGTCTCGACCGCGCCCAGGATCAGGCTGGAATTGCCGGTGCGCGAGAGGATCAGCGGCACATGCACGCTGTTCGGGAAGCCCAGGAAAAGGTTGGCGGCAAAGAGCATGACCACAAATCCCAGCAGGCTGGGGCGCTTGAAGATATACCGGAAACCGAAGGCGGCTTCGTGGAGCAGGCTGCCCTTGCCCTCCAGCCCCTCCACGGTACGGGCTGGTTGGGGCACGTGCACCAGCATCAGCATGCCGATGGCAAGCACGAACGTGGCAATATCGATGAACAGGATGCCTTTCAGACCGATCACCGGCAGCAGCGCGCCTGCCAGCAGCGGGGCAACCACCCCGGGACCCGCCTGGACAAAGGACATCATGCCGTTGGCGCGCCCGTACTGCTCCTTGGGGACCATGGTGGTGATGGCGGCTGAGTAGGCAGGCCACTGGAAGGCGTTCCCCAGCCCGATGAGGATGTTGACCAGGTAGAAATGCCAGATCTGCAGCGTGCCCGTCGTCAGCAGGAGCAGGATGGCAAGCGAACCCAACCCGGCGCTCAGGTCGCTGACCATCATCATGAGTTTACGGTTGTAACGGTCCACCATCACGCCTGCCAGTGGGATGATCAACAGGTAGGGCAGGGTGAAGGCGCTTGTCATGATGCCCAGCGAGGTGGCGCTGGAGGTTTGCTGGAAGACCCAGATGGCAAGTGAGAATCCGGTCATGCCGGATGCCAGGATGGAGATCGCCTGACCGAGCAGGACGATGGTCAAGCCGGTCATGCCGGAAGGTCGTTTGAAAGGTGTGGTGGTGAGAGCCATGGATCTATCCGTTCCCTTCGATCTTGGGCAGCGAGTCGTGGTCTGGCAGGTTGTCCTCCAGGTTGCGGATGACCGGGAAGAATAATCTGACGACCAGTACGATGAACATATACAGCAGACCGGCGAGGAAGAACTGCAGCGCCATGCCGGAACCTGGCGAGGTGCCGACCAGCCAGCCGAAGGTATGCGCCAGCCAGCCCCCCGCCTGCATGCCAGGCTCGGTTACATAGTCCGCCAGCGCGCCGGCAATGATCGGGGTGATGGGACCGGTCATCCAGGCGATCATGCGCCGCGCCGAAAAGACGCGCCCCTGCACATCCGGAGCCACCTTCGCCTGCCAGATCGCCTGGCTTGCACCATTGGTGAAGATCGGGAAGATGCAGCCGACGACCGCGATCGGGA
>JBFYSG010000191.1:0-4233 GCA_041301835.1 Chloroflexota bacterium
ACGGTTTATCCAGGATTTGGCATCGATCCTTGAAAAAAGTGCGCCTGCACTTCTGGGGCGGCGCACGCGGTGAGGCGAACCGGTTCGCCTCCGGGTTGAATGTCGCCTGGAACGAGGTGCGTTTCCTGCTGATGAAAATGGATAACCAGAGGCACCTGGCGCAAAGACTGGACAGCCATACCCTGGAAGTCTACGACAGGCTCCAGATCGCCCGTAAGAATTATCGCGCCAGTCGCTATCCCGGCACTGCCGTGCTCATCTTCTGTGAACAGGCTCAGGGGAGCGGGCAGGAAACTGCCTGGGGTGAATACCTCGCACAGGCGGAGAGCCATTACATCCCGGGCACGAGCCATTACAACCTGTTTTCGCTCGAAAGCAGCCTGGATCGCATTGCCGGGATCATCAACATTCATTTAGCGCAAATAACCTGAAGAGAGGAAGATCGCGATGTTCAATGGAAAATCCATGTTAATCCTGTTGATAGCCGCCCTTACAGCTTGCGTACCTGCGGATGTCACACCGACCGTCGCGGCAACCGAGGTTCCCACCCAGGAACCTGTCCAAGCCACGGAAACATACGAACCTTATCACCTGGTGATCGCCGCGTACCCCTATATGACCGAAGCGCCTTATTTCATCGCCCAGGAGGAGGGGTATTTTGCCGAGCAGGGGCTGGAGGTGGAGTTCATGCGCTTTGAGAAAACAGCGGATGTGCTGCCGGCGCTGATAAGCGGACAACTGGATGTGACTTCCTCCCTGCCGACCCCGGGGCTCATCAATGCCATCGCGGGTGGCGCCCGGTTGCGCATCGTTGCCGGTAAGGGGCATGTGGATACCGGAGGGTGTTCGCATGCAGCTCTGATGGTTACCCCGCAGATGCTCGAAAGTGGTTTGCTCGATGACCCGGCGAACTGGGTGGGTTTGACCTTCACCACGGATAAGGGCACGCTGGTGGAATATGCGATCGCCCAATACCTGGAACAAAACGGGTTGAGCATGGATCAACTCAACTACGTGGAGATGCCAATCACCTCGCGTCTGGAAGCCTTGCAGAACGGGTCCATCGATATCGCCGCGGCGGGTGAGCCCTGGATCACACGCATCTCCAATGCCGGTGCCGGCGTGGTCTGGGTCCCGCTGGAACAAATGATCCCCGATGCGCAATACGGCTTCGTCCTGTTCGGTCCCTCACTGCTGGATGAACATCCGGATGTGGGACAGCGCTTCATGATCGCCCTGTTGAAGGGCATAGCCCAGTACAACGAAGGCAAGACTGATCGCAACATTGAAATCATCGCCGCATACACCCAAATGGACCCGGCGGAGTTGCGGCAGGCATGCTGGCAATCGATCCGCCCGGATGGGGACCTCAACATCCAGAGCATCCTGGACTACCAGGATTGGGCTTTGCAGGTGGGCTATGTGCCCACCGCCATCACTGCCGAGGACCTGTGGGACGCCTCTTTTATCGAATATGCACGCCAGTTCCTGCCCTGAGACAAGCAGGCAAGCACTGACCGGGCTGTAAGGGAAACCGGAGATCAACCAGGAGACAACACAAGCCGGGTATCTGATGGAAACCATCACGAAACCCGGCTTGTGCGGCAAGGATGCCCGATGTCAGTGGTGAAGGTGGGATTTGCCTGCCCTGGCGACCAGCCAGGGAACCCAGAATTGATGTCAGTGGCGAAGGTGGGATTTGAACCCACAACCTAGGGATTATGATGCCCTTGCTCTGCCGTTGAGCTACCTCGCCAGGCGGCGAGGTATGTTACTATGGGGTGGGGATTTTGTCAACGCCAGGCTGCATGCCGGGTTAATAATCCGGAAAATCTTTCCGGATGGATCTTTACGATCAGGACAAAACAGGGTAACCTAACTCAGATCATCTTCATTTTCCAGAGGTATCATCTGTACAGGAAAGGATCATAGCATGAAGAAGAAAACACTTTACTTGATCGGCTTGTTGTTGACACTTGCGACATTGTCTCTTGCTGCATGCGACGGTCAGGATGTGTTGGTGGAGACACCACCGACAGACTCTTCTCCGCTGGTAACAGACATACCGACCGAGGTCCCTGCGGCAACGGATGCGCCTGCGGGGGATGGTGTTGCTGTCAGTTTTTCGCAGGATATCCTGCCGATCCTGCAGGAAAACTGCACTCGCTGTCACGGTACGTCCCGCCAGTCGGCAGACCTGAAATTGAATACTCGGGAGAACCTGATGCTGGGTTCGGAGGACGGTGCCGTGGTCATCCCAGGCAACTCGGCGGAAAGCATATTGATGGAGGCGATCCGATCGGGTGCGATGCCCAAGGGGGGGACGAAATTAAGCGATGCAGACATCCAATTGATCGCAGATTGGATCGATGCCGGCGCTCCGGATAATTAACCTGCCTGAACAGATTTCCTGCCGGGGGCACGCGCCCCCGGTTTTCTATTTATCGAAAAGGGATCACTCTTCTTCCAGCTCCGCGATCAATCCTGGCAGGCTGGCAAGATCGCCGATGACCGCGCCGGGCTGGATGGTTAACTCACCGTCCATGGGAGGCGCGGCACGGCGTGTGATCCAAACGCTGTAGAGACCCACCTGGTTGGCGCCAAGGATATCCGCCTCCAGCGTATCTCCGACCATCATGCCTGCCTGCGGCGGGATGCCGAAGTGATCGAGGGCATACTGGAAAATTCGGCTGTCGGGTTTGCGTATGCCGGTAGCGGCGGAGGTGATCAGGCAGTCGAAGAACGGACGCAGGCAGAACAGGTCCAGTAACTGCTGCACATTGCGGTCATCGGAGGTATTGGAGATCAGTCCCAGCTGTTTCCCTTGCTGTTTCAAGGCGCGCAGCGTTGGGATCGCATCGGCTTCGAGGTACCAGTTCTCCTGTGTAACGGCATACAAGGCATCGAGCGCCTGGCGTTGCACCATTTCGGGTGTTTGTGCGTGCCCGTGGTTCGCCAGCAGATGCCTCAGCGCCGCGCCGGTCGTCTGTTCGATCGGGCTGTTGCCCCGTTCGGCGTAGTAGGTATCCAGGAAACCGCCGTGAACAGTCTGCAGATCTGGTGTGGTAATGGACACGCCTGCTTCCTGCAGAACGCGCACGAGCGCCTGCTCGGCGGCGATGAAGATCGGCGACCAGGAACGCTTTGAGTAGATCAGGGTCGAGCCCAGGTCGAAAAGTATGGTGGACAGGTTCATCATATATCCTGGATGAAAAGCGGGAAACAGGTGTCTCGATTGTACCTGTCTCCCGCGTTCCCGCTCAGGTGACTTCTTTCCTATCCGCCCTTGAGATACAAGCCTGTCGGGTCCAGCTCGTCTCGCAGGATGCTCAGTTCCTTTTCGGTCACCGGATCAGTGGTGCGCAGCAGGGGGGCGGTTCGCAACGCCCAACCGGTGTTCTCCAGGGCGGCGGCAGCGGTCTTGCCGGGATGGAGCGCGGTCAGGATGAGTTCACCGTTCTCGTCGGGCTCCAGGATGCCGAGATCGGTGACCACTGCCACAGGTCCGCCGCCGCGCAGGCCCGCCTTTTCACGGTCACCTTTTCCGCCGATGAACCCCGCGGAGGTCATGAACTCCACTTTTTCGGGGAAGCGTCGTTTCTGGTGAGGGGTCATGATGTAACAGCGGTTTGCCCATGCCGCGATCTCCTGCGAGCCGCCGGAGCCGGGCAGGCGGACCTTGGGATGGTCATACCCGCCGATGACAGTGGCGTTGATGTTGCCGTACTTGTCGATCTGCGCTCCGCCCATGAAACCCACGTCCACGTTGCCGCGTTGGAGATAGTTCGCAAAGATATCGTACATGCTCACCACCGAAAGCGACCCGCTCACGAGTGTTGGGTCACCGATGGATAGCGGCAAACGCTCAGGTTCCGCACCGATCACACCCGCTTCGTAGATCATCACAAGGTTGGGTGCGTGTGTCCGCTTGGCGAGATTGCACGCCAGGTTGGGCTGGCCGACACCAACGAACACCACATCGCCATCGCGCAACAAGCGCGCAGCGTTGATGATCATCAATTCGGCGGATGAATATTTTGTTTCGCTCATGGTACCTCTTTTAGAAATGATTGCAAGATGTCAAAGACTTCTTTTGGTTGTTCGAGTGGCAACAGATGTGTGGCTTTCTCCACCACGTCAACTCTCGCTTTGGGTAGTTTGAATTTCACAAGTTCCGCCGCATTCTCTAGAAAAGTATCCGTCTCCTCACCACGGATGAAGAGGGTTGGCACC
>JBFYSG010000194.1:0-21087 GCA_041301835.1 Chloroflexota bacterium
CCGGTGCTGCATGCCGCCGGGCGGGCATTCCTGGATTACGAACTGCCGGCTGGACCCTGGGATGAACTGTCCCTCTGGTTCGACGCCCGGGCAACAGGCGCGCGCCCGCTGGTGCTGGGGCGCTATCTTGGCGACCAGTTGTACGGCAGCCGCTCGTGGGCTTATTTCCGCACGGCGCAGTTCCATTCCCGCCCCTCACATGCCGATCAACTCCACCTGGACCTGTGGTGGCGCGGTCTCAACATCGCCCAGGATGCCGGCACCTACCTCTACAATGCCGCCGCGCCCTGGGATAATGCCCTGCGCGCCGCTGTCTACCATAACACCGTGACCGTGGACGGCAGGGACCAGATGAGACCCGCCGGGCGTTTCCTTTACCTGGATTGGTGCCAGGCATACCGGCGCAGCCTGCCAGCCATGGAACCGCTCGAAATCCAGCAGGTGCGCGGCAGGTACCGCAGCCGCACCTTCCGCCACACGCGCACCGTCTGCGTGTTCGAGGACGACCGCTGGCAGGTGCTGGATGAGATCCTGCCGCTGGGTCTGACCGCCGGCAGGCAGGCGCACACGACGCGCCTGCACTGGCTGCTGCCCGACTGGGCGTGGGAGCTCACCCCGCAGGCGGAGTCTTTGCTGCTGCGCCTGGCTTCTCCCTGCGGCGTGCTGAATCTGTCCATCCGCTGGTCTGCCGGGGCACATGCCGGCTTCTCGCTGGTGCGCGCCGGGGACCTTTTAGCGGGCGAGACGGCAGTCGACCCGCGCCGCGGCTGGACAGCACCCACGTATGGCGTTAAAATCCCCGCCCTCTCCCTGGCAGTCTGCGTCCAGAGCCAGGGCGTGAACGTTCTTTCCAGCGAGTTCACCTTCCTGCCGGAATCCTGAGCACCGCATGAGTTTTCGAGCCGCCATCATCCTGTTGAAAGACGACCGCCTTGCCCTGATCGAACGCCACCGCCAGGGACAGCACTACTTCACGTTCCCCGGCGGACACGTGGAACCCGGCGAGACACCCGAGCAGGCTGCCGTCCGCGAGGCTGCCGAGGAACTGGGGCTGGAGATCAGCATCCAGCGCCTGGTGGCATGCCGCAACTGGCAGGGGAAACCGCAGTATTATTTCCTGGCGCAAGCCACCGGCGGCGAGTTCGGCACCGGTCAGGGCGAGGAGATGTCTGCCCCCTCACCAGAGGACGGCACGTACCTTCCAGTCTGGATGCCGCTCGCCGCGCTGCTGGAACAACCGGTCAAGCCGCGCGAGATCGCCGAACTGGTCGTCCGCTTCGTCAAGGAAGGCTGGCCCGACGAAGCGGTCATGCTGGCGGGTGGCTGACATGCATATCCTGCTCATCCACCAGGCTTACACGGCGCTCGACGAACCGGGCGGGACGCGCCACCACGAATTTGCCACCTACCTGGCGGCGCACGGGCAGCGCGTGACGGTCATCGCCAGCCCGGTCAGTTACCTGACCGGCGTCCCGCAAACCGCCCGCGCTGCGCCCGACGACACTTCCGGGAACCTCACCATCCTCCGGGCGTACACCTATTCCGCCATCCACAAGTCCTTCGTGCACCGCGTCTTTGCCTTCCTCTCGTTCATGGCTTCATCCTTCTGGATCGGGCTGCGGGTCAGGCAGGTGGACGTGGTCTGGGGCACTTCACCGCCCATCTTCCAGGGCATAACAGCCTGGGCGCTGGCAAGATTGAAAGGCGTGCCGTTCCTGTTCGAGGTGCGCGACCTGTGGCCCCAGTTCGCCATGGCGGTGGGCGTGCTGCGCAACCGGACGCTGATCGCCGCCTCCCTGTGGCTGGAGCGCTTCCTCTACCGCCGCGCCGACCGCATGGTCGTCAACAGCCCGGGCTACCTGGCGCACGTGCAGGCACGCGGGGCACGCCGGGTGGACCTGATCCCCAACAGCGCCGACCCGGAGATGTTCGACCCCGCGGATACTGGCGAGGCTTTCCGCTCCCGGCACGGGCTGGGGGACAGCTTCGTGCTGCTGTACGCCGGCGCGCACGGCATGTCCAATGACCTGGGGGTGCTGCTGGAATCAGCCCGCCTGTTGGCGCAAAAGGGATCGCCCGTGCGCATCATCCTGCTGGGCGACGGCAAGGAGAAGCCTGCCCTGCAGGCACAGGCTGCGCAACTGGGACTGGAGAACATCCTGTTCCTGCCCCCGCTGCCCAAGGCGGCGATGGCGGAGGCGCTGGCAGGCGCGGATGCCTGCCTGGCGATCCTCAAGCCGCTGGATGAGTACAAGACCACCTATCCGAACAAGGTCTTCGATTACATGGCGGCAGGGCGCCCGGTGGTGCTTGCCATCGACGGAGTCATCCGCGAGGTGGTGCAGGCAGCCGGCTGCGGCGTCTTTGCCAGCCCCGGGGACCCCACCGCGCTGACCGAAGCCATCGAAACGCTGTCACGCGACCGCGACCGGTGCCGCCGGATGGGGCTGGCAGGCAGGCAGTACCTGGTGGAACATTTCGACCGTGAAAAAATGGCGCAAACCCTGCTGGGACTGCTGAACAGCCTGGCGGGACCCGCCGCCAGGGCGCGCTGAGTCGCGTTTTTACCCGCTTTCTTGATAGAATTACCGCATGGACGCCCAAGAGGCTTCTCGAACCGTTGTCCTGCACAGCCGCGTGCTGGTGGAACTGGTGGATACCGCCGGCGAGGTGGAAGAACGCACCTTCACGCTCGTCAGCGCCCGGCAAGCCGATTTCCGCTCGGGCTTGCTGGATGAGAACACGCCGCTGGGGCTTGCCCTGCTGGGCAAGCGCGCCGGCGAGGTGATCCCTTATGCTCTCGGGGACCTGCGCGAGGTGCGCGTGCTGGCGGTGGAGAGCGGAGCGCAGGATGTCTCGGCGGAGGCGGCGCAGAAGCGGCGCGCAGCCGTCCGCAAGGCAGAGGCGCAATCGGAGATCACCAGCCAGATGATCTTCGCCTCTGCCAGTGGCAGCAAATGGGGGGATTACGAGGTGAACGTGGATAAACTGCTGGAACCGGGTGACGAAGGAGAACAGTCTCCACCCGCGGCGCCGGATGAGGGCTGAACGGGGGCGGGTCAGGTCAGGCAGGCGAACCAACGAAAATGTTATGTTTCCATTTGATTCCGGTGGGTGAAAGTCGTGTAAAATGATTGATATCGTCCGCCTCTCCAACCAGGAATGCCGCCTATGCTTCGCTCTGAACGCGCCAAACGCCTGACCAACCGTATCCTGCAGGGGATCGTCCTGGCATACCAGGGTATGGCGCTGGTGATCTTCATCATCGTCCCGTTCCTGGCGGATAACTGGCTGCGCACCCCGTTCCTGGGCGCCTTTGTCGAGCAGACGCTGGTCTTCAACGGTGTGGGCTCGGGGCGCGAAGATGAAGCCTGGGACCTGTTCCACCAGGTGGAATTGGGCGATCAACTGGTGCAGGTCGACGGCACGCCGATCCGTTCCACCTCGGCGCTCATCGCCGCCCTGCGCCCGCATGCCCCCGGGGACGGGATCGAGATCAGCGTGCAGGCGCCGGATGGCACCCAGCGCAGCATCGCTGTCAGCCTGCATGCCTTCCCCGCACCCGACCGCTTGTTGTACCTGTTCATCCCCTACGGGGTGGGGCTGGTCTTCCTTGCCATCAGCCTGTGGATCTTTGGACTGCGCCGCAATGAGCCTTCGGGGCGCTCCTTTGCCATGTTCGCCTCCTCGGTGGCAATAGCCAGCGTTGCGCTCTTCGATCTCTATACCACCCACGTCTTCACCCTGTTGTGGACCTTCTCGCTTGCCATGGCGGCAGGCGGGCTGGTGGACCTGGCGATGGTCTTCCCCCAGGAGATGCGCCTTGCCGCCAACCGCCCGTACCTGCGCTGGCTCGGCTACCTGGCGGGCATCCTCCTGACCGTGCTGGCGGTCTTCAACCTGTATGACTTTTCCAACCCGCGCACCTACATCACCAATTGGCAGTATTTGTACGGGCTGGCAGGTCTATCGGTGCTGGTGTTCACCGGCGTGATGATCTACCGGCGGGTGGCTTCGCGCTCGCCCATTGTGCGCCAGCAGGCGAATACCATCCTGTGGGGCATTGTCTTCGCCTTCGGACCGCTGGCGATCTTCTTCCTGCTGGCGTCCTTCATTTCCCTCAATTTCCACCCGCTGCTGCTGGCGCTGGCGATCATCTTCCCGGCGGTCACCGGGTACACCGTGCTGCGCCAGCGCCTGCTGCGGACGGATTTCCTCATCCGCCAGGGCGTGCTGTACGCCCTGCTGTCCATCCTGGCGCTGGGCGGTTATGCCTTGCTGGTGAGCGGTCTCTTCCTGGTGTTCGGTTCGGCATTCAAGGCAAGCAATCCGCTCTTCATCGGTGCGCTGGTCTTCCTGCTGGCGTTGGTATTGAACCCCGTCCGAACCCGTTTGCAGCAGTGGATCGACCGGGTATTCTTCCGCGGTGAACGCGCCTACGAACAACGCATCCGTGATTTCAGCCATGCCCTGACCAACACGGTGGACCTGGTTGCCATCGTACGCACCCTGCGCCAGCATGTCAACGACAGCCTGCTGCCGGAACGCCTGCACATCTACATCTACGACCCGCTCAACGACCAGTACACCGCCTCCCCGGGAGAGGACAACCGCCCGACCAGCGATATCCGCTTCACACCCGGGAACGCCCTGACCCAGGTGCTGGGACGCACCCGCCTGCCGCTGGTTTACGACACCAGCGTGGTGGTCCCGGAATTGAAACCCGACCAGGCGCGGCTGGACCTGCTGGGTGCGATGCTGTTCGTCCCCCTGCCGGGCACAGAACGCCCGATCGGTTGGTTGGCGCTGGGCGGACGCCGCTCGGGTGAGACCTACCAGAGCGCCGACCTGACCTTCCTGGACCAGGTGGGCACGGCGGCGGCGGTGGCGATCGAGCGCGCCCAGGTGATCTTTAACATGGAACGCCGCGTGCGCGAGATGAACATCCTGGCACGGATCGCCGAGGGCGTGAACGTGACCGTCGCTTTCGACGACATCCTCGAACTGATCTACGCCCAGACCGACCAGGTTCTGCCGGTGGACGAGTTCCACATCACCCTGTACAACCGCGAGAACGATTATTCCTACTTTGCCTTCTGCCTGGAGAACGATGAGCGCCTGACCGAACGCGAGAATACACCGCTGGCGCCCAACAGCGACCTCAACCAGGTGGTGATCCGCACCCGCCGCCCGCTGCTGACGCAGGACCATGCCGGGGAATGCCAGGTGCACGGCGTTACGGCGAAAGCCCAGGGCATCCATGCCTGGGGTGGTGTGCCCTTGAATACCGGCAAGGAGACCATTGGCGCCCTCTCGGTGGCGAGCCGCGACTCGAATGTGAACTACACGCCCGGGCAGATGGAGATCCTGCAGTCGATCGCCAACCAGGCGGCAGGCGCCATCGTCAAAGCCCGCCTGCTGCGCGAGACCGAACAGCGCGCCCGCCAGTTGACCACCCTGAACGAGATCACCCGCCAGTTGACCGGCACGCTGGAAAGCGAGCCCCTGCTCGAGAAGATCCTGCAGAGCGCAGTGGGCATCCTGAACTGCGAAGCGGGGACGCTCTTCCTGGTGGACGACCAGACCGATGAACTGGTGTTCCGCGTGGTCATCAGCCCGGTGGCTTCAGACCTGGTAGGTCAGCGCCTGGCGCCCGGAACGGGCATCGTGGGTGAAGCCGTCAGGACGCGCATGCCGGTGATCTCCAACAATGTCCAGCAGACCAGCGCCTGGTCTGCCAGCACAGACCAGAACACCGGTTTCGTGACGCGCTCCATCCTGGCGGTGCCGATGCAGGTCAAGGAAAGCGTCACCGGCGTGCTGGAGGTCATCAACCGCAAGGACGGGCTGCCCTTCGTGGAAGACGATGTGAACCTGATCGCGGCGTTTGCCGGGCAGGCGGCGGTTGCCATCGAGAACTCGCGCCTGTACACCCTGACCGACCAGGAGTTGAACGACCGCGTGGAGGAACTCTCGGTCATGCAGCGCATCGACCGGGAACTGAACGCCAGCCTGGACGTGGGGCGCGCCATGCGCATCACCCTGGAATGGGCGCTGCGCCAGTCGCACTCGGATGCCGGGTTGATCGGGGTGCTGGAGGGGCGCGGCATGAAATTGACCGCCCAGCAGGGCTACGATGAGATCGAAGAGACCTACAAGGACAACCCCATTCCGCTCGACCAGCCTGCCCTGCGCGCCGCCATCGAGAGCGGACAGCCCCAGCGCCAGACGTTATCCGACCTGCGACCCGGCCTGCTCCCCGGGGCGCACACCCAGACGGTCATCCCCATCCGCCGCGAGGCAGCGGTCATCGGTCTGGTGGTGCTGGAAAGCCGGGCGGCGGAAGCGCAGTCCAACCAGGACCTGGTCTTCCTCTCCCGCCTGAGCGACCATGCCGCCATCGCCATCGCCAACGCCCAGCTGTACAACGAGATCCAGGCTGCCAATGATGCCAAGAGCGAGTTCGTCTCGTTCGTGGCGCACGAACTCAAGAACCCGATGACCTCCATCAAGGGCTACAGCGAACTGCTTGCCAAGGGCGCGGTGGGACCTATCACCGAGATGCAGGGCAACTTCCTCAACACCATCCAGTCGAACGTGGAGCGCATGTCCACCCTGGTCTCGGACCTGAACGACAACTCCAAGATCGAAGCCGGACGCCTGCGCCTGGATTTCAAAGCCATCGAACTGGCTGCCGCGGTGGATGAGGTGATGCACTCCACCAAGCGCCAGCTGGATGACAAGAAGCAGACGGCAACCGCCAAGATCTCCGCCAAACTCCCCAAAGTCTGGGCGGATTCAACCCGGTTGGGGCAAATCCTGGTGAACCTGGTCAGCAACGCCCACAAGTACACGCCGGAAGGCGGGCAGATCACCATTGGCGCAGAAAAAGCCAGGAACCAGTGGGACCCGGAGGGGGCGGCGGAGGTGATGCACATCTGGGTGAAGGACAACGGCATCGGCATCAGCCTGGATGACCAGCAAAAGATCTTCCAGAAATTCTTCCGCTCGGATGACCAGAAAGCGCGTGAATCGCCCGGAACGGGTCTGGGTTTGAACATCACCCGCAGCCTGGTCGAGATGATGGGCGGGCGCATCTGGTTTGAAAGCGAATTCCGCCAGGGCACCACCTTCCACTTCACCGTGCCCATGGTGGAGGAGTAGGACGGGACGGCAGGCGCCTCCCGGTCAACCATGCAACCACGCACAACGTCGTTCAAGTTCAAGGACAGCCTATGACCCTGCTCGCCGCAGTCGGACAAGCCCGCGCCCTGGATGGACGCGAGGCTGGCATGCAAGCCACCCACCAGGCGCTTAACGGTCTGGGCAATACGCCGCCCGTTTTTGGGCTGGTGATCGCCTCGTACCAGTATGATGCCCAGCAGGTCATCAACGGGGTCTCCAGCCTGACGGGCACCATGCCCCTTGCCGGGTTCAGCACATCGACGGGCATCACCGCCGAAGGCATCCATCCGCACTCAGTGGTGGTGGCGCTGCTGGCGGCGCCGGATGTGCGCGCCGATGTGCAGTGGCTGGCAGGTTACACCCAGGCAAGCCGCGAGGTCTCGCAGCAGCTGGCTGGATTGTTCGAACGCAACCCCAGGCAGCCCGCCTTGCTGTTCGTGGACGGTTTCAACGCCGATGCCGAGCAGTTGTGCAACAGCCTGCCTGCCGGCACCAACCTGGTCGGCGCGCTTTCCAGCGGTGACCTGCATACCAGCATCGCCTACCAGATCGGCGGGTCGCAGTTCGGCTCCGGCGGTCTGGCGCTGGCACGGCTGGAGGGTCGCCTGCGGGTGGGGGTTGGCTATGGGCACGGCTGGCAGCCGGTGGGGACGCATTTCCGCGTCACCCGCTCGCGCGGTTTCTGGGTGCGCACCCTGGACGGGCGCCCCGCCTCGGAGACTTATGCGCGCCTGTTCGGCTATCCGGCGCGCGAATGGGCTTTCCCGCCGCTCAACCACCTGGCGCGCCTCTACCCGCTGGGTCTGGAGCGCATGGACAAGGACGCCCTGCTGCGCGCCCCACTGCGCGTGGAAGCCGACGGTTCCTTCCGCATGAACGCGGCGGTGAGCGACGGGACGGATGCCCACCTGCTGGTGGGCAGTCTCAATGCCTGCCGTACTGCCGCCCAGCAGGCGGTGCGCGATGCCCTTGCCGGTCTCGAAGGGGCGCGCCCCGTCCTGGCGCTGGTGCTGGTGGATATAGCCTGGCAGATGCTCCACGAAGCCCAACCCGGCGCGGATGTTGCCGCGGTGCGCGAAGCGCTGGGCGTGCAGATCCCCATCGCCGGGGGCTATACCCTCGGTCAGATCGTGCCTGTGAGCGGTGAACCGCCTCAATTCCTGAACCAGCACATGGTGGTGGTGGTCTTCGGGGAACTGGGATCCTGAGGGGTCGGAAAAAGGAGCGCGGAGGCTGGGTGATCCAGCCTCCGCTTTTTTATTCACCCGCCTGGCGTGTTCCTTTCAAGCCGGGACGCCCTCCACCTGGGGCAGGTCCTTCATCGCTTCTGCCACCGCCGCGCTGTGGTAAGCGTAATCAACCAGCCCGCCGGCGAGATATTGCTGGTATGCCTGCATGTCGAAGTGTCCATGCCCCGACAGGTTGAACAGGATGACACGCTTTTCACCCTTGGCTTTGGCATCCAGGGCTTCGTCGATGGCAGCACGGATGGCATGAGCCGATTCAGGCGCCGGCAGGATGCCTTCGCTGTGGGTGAACTGGAGCGCGGCTTCGAAGGTGCCGACCTGCGGGACGGCGAGGGCTTCGATATACCCGGCATCATACAGGGCTGAAAGCGAGGGCGCCATGCCGTGGTAACGCAATCCACCGGCGTGGATGCCGGCAGGCATGAAGGTGTGCCCAAGGGTGTACATTTTCACGATAGGCGCCATCCGGGCGGTATCGCCGTAATCAAAGGCATAGACGCCCTGGGTGAGCGATGGCGTGGCGGTCGGTTCCACTGCTACAAGGCGTGTGCGCTGCCCGTCGAGCAGGTTTTGCCGCAGGAAGGGATAGGTGATGCCGGCAAAATTGGAGCCGCCGCCGACACAGCCGATGACCACATCCGGGTATTCCCCCGCCAGGTCCATTTGTTTCAACGCTTCCTCGCCGATGACCGACTGGTGCATCAGCACGTGGTTCAGCACCGAGCCCAGGCTGTACTTCTTGACGCCGCCTGAACCGGCGGCGACTTCAACCGCCTCCGAGATGGCGATGCCCAGGGAACCGTTGTTCCCTGGGTCGCGCGCCAGCAGCGACCTGCCGTACTCGGTACGGTCGGTGGGGCTGGCAAACACCTGCGCGCCATAAGTCTCCATGAAGATGCGGCGGTAGGGTTTTTGCTCGTACGACACCTTGACCATGTACACTTCCAGGTCGATGCCGAAGAAGTTGCACGCCATTGCCAGGGAAGTGCCCCACTGCCCGGCGCCTGTCTCGGTGGTCATGGCTTTCGTGCCGGCGGCTTTGTTGTAGAACGCCTGGGGGATGGCGGTGTTGGGCTTGTGACTGCCGACCGGCGAGACCGATTCGTTCTTGAAGTAGATGTGGGCAGGGGTGTCCAGCAATCTTTCCAGGCGGTGCGCCCGCACGAGCGGGGTGGGGCGGTACAGTTTGTAGATCTCACGCACCGGATCGGGGATGTCGATGAAGCGCTCGCGGCTGACCTCCTGCTGTATGATCTCCATCGGGAAGAGCACCGAGAGGAAATCGGGTGTAACCGGCTCTTTCGTCCCGGGGTGGAGCACAGGCTGGGGCGGCACTGGGCTGTCTGCCAGGATGTTGTACCACTGTTTGGGCAGGTCGTTTTCGTGCAGGGTGAAGCGGGTTGTCTCAGACATGGGAATCTCCTTGGTTCGCAGAATAGGGGAACGATACGCACGGGACGAGGGGCGGGAGGAGATCCCTTCAAGGCGGATGGAAGGCTGAATGGTCCATAGAGCAACTCCTTTCACGGCAGGAAGGCGGGGGCGGCAGGCACTATGATCACCTGGCGCGCCATCTCGGCAAGGATCTCGGCGGCGGTCCTCTCCAACTCGGTGGGCTCCGGCAGGCGCATCTGCTCCTGTGTGGGGAGGTCTTCTTCCTGCCCGATCTCGGTCAGGCACGGGCTCGGGTTCATGGTTTCCAGCATCTTCTGCTCCTTTTATTAACAAAGAACGCGTTCATCCCATAACGGGACGAACGCGCAGTTCGCGGTGCCACCCGAATTAGGCTGTGGCGGTAAAGAAAAATCCCTGTCATGATGCACAGGGACCAGCCAGCCTCACTCGTTTCGGGTACGCCCGCTGCCGGGAAATACCCTAGCCTGGTAACGGAGGCTTCCGGCACAGGTTACTTGGCTTGCGCCTTTCGCCCTGCAACTCCGAGGTCCATTCGGCTTCATCGTGCGGGCAGGACTTTCACCGCGTGCCGCCTGCTCTCTGAACCGCCGTATGAGGCGTACTCGTCCTCATCCGCGTCTTTCACATATTGGGCGTGATTATATGCCTGAGCGGGCTTTTGTCAAGCCCTGGACCGGCTCTTTTTATAGGTCAGCGCACCCTGCAGGATGTCGTGCGCCGAGCGGATGGTGCCCTCCGTCACCTCGCCGAGCATCTGCGCCAGTTCGAGCGTGCGCGCTTCCCCTTCCAGGTCGCTGAGGCGCGTCAGGGTGCGCCCTTGTTCCACGACCTTCTGCACCTGGTAATGCTGGTCGCCAAAGACCGCCAGTTGCGGCAGGTGGGTGATGACGAAGACCTGGTGGGCGCGCCCCAGGCTCCACAGTTTTTCGCCCACCGTCCCACCGACGCGCCCGCCAATGCCCTGGTCGATCTCATCAAAAATAAGCGTGGGCACCTGGTCGGCTTGCGCCAGCACGTTCTTGAGCGCCAGCATCAGGCGCGAGGTCTCGCCGCCCGAAGCGATCTTCGCAAGCGGCTTGGGTCCCTCGCCCGGGTTGGGGGCAACCAGGAATTCGACCCGGTCCATCCCGCTGGCATCGAAAGCCAGGCGGGTGCCGTCTGCCAGCGGCAGACCCTGCGGATCGGGCTTGGTCTGGAAATCGACCTTGAAATGGGCGGATGCCATGCGCAGGTCGTCCAGTTCGGCTTCGATCGCCTGGCTCATGCTTTCGGCGGCTTGCCTGCGCTTATCCGACAGGGATATGCCTTTTTCGGCTAGTTTTGCCAGGGCGTCCGCTTCGGCGCCTTCCAGTTCGGCGACGCGCGTCGAGGCGCTGGTGATCGTCTCCAACTGCTGGCGGGCATCGGCGCTGAAAGCGATCACACTCTCGATCGAACCGCCGTACTTGCGCGCCAGGCGGTGGATCAGGTCCAGGCGTTCCTCGGTTTCCTCCAGCCGCTTGGGGTTGAATTCGATGTCTTCCAGGTAGGCGCGCAGGCTGCGCACCAGGTCTGCCATGCTTTCGGAGAGTTCGACCGCCTGCCCGCTTAGCGCGGCGCGGGCGGGATCGATCTGGCTTAAGCGCGTCAGCGCTTCGCTTGCCGCGCCGAGCAGGTCCGAGGCGGCGGGGGATTCGGGCGTACCCTCGTCCAGGGCAGTGATGGCTTGCTGGGCAAGGGCTGCCAGCGCTTCGGCGTTCGCCAGGCGGTCGCGCTCCTGCCGCAGGTCTTCTTCCTCGCCAGGTTTCAGGCGTGCCGCTTCGATCTCCTCCGCCTGGTAGGTCAGCATCTCGGTGCGGCGCTCGGCATCCTGCTGGGCGGCGCGCAGTGAATCCAGTTCGCGGCGGATGCCCAGCAGGTGCTGGTAGGCTTTGCGGTAGGCTGCCAGCAGGGATTCGACCCCGGCGTAACGGTCGAGCAAGCCCAGGTGGGCGCGCACGTTGAGCAGGGACAGGTGCTCCGATTGACCGTGGATGTCCACCAGCATCTCGCCCAGTTCCTTGAGCACTGCCAGGCTGACGGTGCGCCCGTTGATGCGCGCCGTGCTGCGTCCCTCGCGGCGCACCTCGCGGCTGAGGGTCACGTACTGCGGGTCATCCAGCAGGTCCTCACGCTTCAGCAGTTCCCGGACCGCCTCCTGCCCCGCCCCCGCCAACCGGAAGGTCCCCTCGACGCGCGCCAGGCTGGCATCGGCGCGCACGACGGTGCTGTCTGCCCGACCGCCAAGCAGCGTGTCCACCGCGTCCATAATGATGGATTTACCCGCACCGGTCTCACCGGTGAAGACGACCAGGTTGGGACCCGGCGTGAGTTCCAACTGGTCAATGATGGCAAAATTCTGGATGCGCAGTTCGGTGAGCATGGCGGATCATCTCTTGAACAACTGGAGACCGGAGAGCCGCTGGTACAGCAGCGGGACTGCAATGAACAGGTAGATGCCCAGGAACACCATGCCCCAAATGTTCATGCTGAGCAGTTGGAACAGGAACACCGGGGCGGCGCCGAGCAGGACGGATGCCAGCAGCGCCAGGAAAAGCGGGCGCGAACGATGTTTGCGGGTGACGAAACGCAGCGACTCGGCGATGCCGATGGCGGCAGCCGGCGCGACCGCGGCGATGACGAACCAGGCAAAGAAGCCGGCAATGCTGCTGACCAGCACCACCAGCATGCTCGCCAGGGCAGACAGGATGAGTCCGGTGACGATCCCCAGCGGATAATCGTACCATTCGGCGGTGACGAAGACCTTCTGCTGCCCTTGCACGCATTGTCGGCAGCGGTATCCGGTGGGGGTGTGGACGGCGCAGCGGGGGCAAATGGGCTTGTTGCACTGGTTGCAGCGCAGGCTGGTCTCCACACCGGGGTGATTGGCGCAGGTGACAGGGATGGGGGGCTGGCTCATCGCGGCATTCCTATGGATGGATTCTGGTTCATGTGCGCGGTCAGGTTGCGGTAGAAATAGCCCGCATCGCCGAAGCGGATGAAGCGGGCAGGATACTCGCCGGCTTGCACGGTTACCGTGTCACCGAGCGCCAGGGGGATGGCGGTCTGCCCGTCCACGCTGAGTACCGCCTCGCCCTCTTGGACAAGGATGCTGACCGCGCTGCCCTCGGCGAGCACCACCGCCCGGTCGACTGAGAGATGCGGGGCAACGGGGACGATCAGGATGTTGCGCAGTTCCGGCGGCAGGATCGGTCCGCCGGATGCCAGGGCATAAGCGGTCGAGCCGGTGGCGGTGGAGGCGACCAACCCATCGGCAACGTAGGTGGTCAGGTGGTGCCCGTCAACGTGGGTGACAAGGTGCACGGGGCGCACCTGTTGACCGCGGCAGATCGCGGCTTCGTTGAGAGCATGCCAGTACCCGCGTTCCTTCCCGCCTGCAAGATGCCCGGCGCGCAGCATCATGCGGTTTTCGATCCAGAACTCGCCTTTGAGCAAGTTCTCAAGGGCAGTATGCCACTCCTGTTGGTGGACCTGGATGAGGAATCCCAGGCGCCCAAGTTTGATGCCCAGGATGGGCACCCCCACGGGCGCGCACAGGTGCGCCGAGCGCAGTACGGTCCCGTCGCCGCCGACAGCGATGAACAGGTCGAAGTCTCCCCGGCTGACTCGCTGGCGCAGGGCGTGATCATCCAGCATGCCGCAGGTGGACTCCAGCCCGCGCGACTTCAGCCAGGCATTGATCGCCTCCGATTCGCTGACCGACTCGGGCAGCTTGGAATAGGCAGCCACGGCAATGCGGCGGAGAGGGAGCACGGGTTCTGGCATCGGAACTATTATACCTTTTGTTGACCCGCCGCCTGTGGAGGCGGCTTTCGGAGGGCATCGAGGCGGGTCAATCCAGCCTCTGGTCGCACGCCTCCCGGTAGCCGCAGTGCAGGCAGCGGCGTTCGTCCTCGTGGGAGCGCTTCACCTCGCGGCGCTTTTCATCGATGCGGATCTGCGCCAGCAGGTCAAGCAGGGCGGATTCCAGCGCCGGGGTGTAATCCACCGCAAAATCCGCCCGGGGGTAGTGCAGGATGCCGTGCGTTGGGCGCACGCCGCGGGTCTTCTCCACCAGCAGGCAGTACGCTGCCAGTTGGAAGATATGGGTATCGTAGGGGGCGTCTGGCGTGCGCCCGGTCTTGACCTCCACCGGGATGAGCATGGCACCCTTTTGCACCAGGTAATCCGGCTTGCCGGTGAGACCCAGTTCAGCATCGTAGAGCGGCTTTTCCAGTTTGCCCCAACCGCGCGTATCGGTGTAGATGATCCGTCCGCCGGGCAGACCGGCGCTGCGCCGCTGGGCGCCGGAAACCAGCAGCAGGACGAATGCCAGCAGAAGCAGGAAGATGGCAGTGTAGAGGGCGGTCATCAGGCAATGCGGGCGGTGCAGTAGGCGGCGAGCAGAGCCAGCGCGGCAAGCAGAGCCAGCCAGCCCAACAGGCGGGTGAGCGAGGCACTGAGCACCGCCCGCCCGTGGGAACGGTGCAGGCTGCTGCCGGTGGTCATGGCAGAGCGGTTGGACGATTCAAGCCCCTGGCGCTGGTACCACCAGGCACGCGCACAGAACAGGTAAGTGCCGATCTCGGAGGCGCGGATGGTTTTCACGGCATTGGCTCCATAGCACATTAATTCTAACCTATTTTAGTCGTTTTGTACCCCGCCAACCCTTGACTCTACCCATACCGGAGGGTCTATACTGGGGACATGACACAGGCAGAACCATGATCAAGATCGGCGACTTCTCCAAACTGGCACACGTTTCCATCAAGACCCTGCACCATTATGATGACCTGGGCTTGCTGTGCCCCGTCCATGTGGACCGCTTCACATCCTACCGCTACTACGAGATCGGTCAGCTCTCGCGCCTGAACCGCATCCTGGCACTCAAGGACCTGGGCTTCTCGTTGGAGCAGGTTGCCCGGTTGCTGAAGGAAGAGCTCTCCACCGCCGAACTGCGCGGCATGCTACGCATGAAGCAGGTGGAACTGGCGGGTCGGATCGAGGCAGAGGCAGACCGGCTGGCACGCGTGGAGGGGCGCCTGCGGCAGTTGGAACATGAGCAGGATCCGGCGCAGGCGGTCGTGGCTGTCAAGGAGGTGCCTGCCCAGACTGTGCTCCTGGCAGAGATGGTCGCCGCCCGTGAAGAACTGCTTGCGGCGGCGCGTGCCAGTTTGCACCGCCTGCTGCTCGACCACCTGGATCGCGCCCGCCTCAAGCCGGGCGGACCGTGGTTCGCCCTGTTCAAGGACCTGCCCTACAACGAGGCGGATCTCGAGATAGCCCTGGCAGTGGAGGTGGACCTGCGCCGGGGGCAGCGCGCCGCCGACTGGCAGGGCGCGCCGGTGCGGGTTCAGCGGCTGGAAGCCGTGCCCGGCATGGCGAGCATCATCCACCAGCAGGATCATGCCAGCCTGCCGCAGACCTATGCCAATTTGTATGCCTGGTCGCAGAGCAACGGCTACCAGTTCACCGGTCCGTGTCGTGAGATCTACCTTTCCGAGGCAGGGGCAGGCGCCGCCCCGCTCGCGGAATCGTTCACTGGCTGCATCGAATTGCAGTGCCCTGTGCAGAAAGCCAGCATCCCACTCTCCCTCCGTTCCCGGACGGAATCGATTGAAAGGAAGGAAAGCATGGAAACCAAAATTGTCAACCGCCCCGCATTCAAGGTCATCGGTCTCGCCTACTTCGGCAAGAACGAGCACGGCGAGATCGGGCAGATGTGGGGCAAGTTCAACCAGCGTGCCCAGGAGATCACAAGCATCAATGACAAGGAAGCCTTTGGGCTGTGCTTCAGCCCTGGGGAAGGCGGCAGCCAGCCCGGCGAGTTCGAGTATGTCGCCGGGTTCGAGGTGGCGGACGATACCCTGATCCCCCCGGGGATGGTCTTCCGCCAGGTGCCCGCCTACAAGTACATCGTTTTCACCCATCATGGCAAACTGGACAACCTGGGCGAGACCTACCAGTACATCTACAACACGGGTGTGGCTCAGGCGGGTGTGAAGATGCACCCCGACCGGTTCGATATGGAAGTGTACGACAATGACTTTAAACTCGGCGCGGACGATTCGAAGTTCTACATCTACGTCGCCATCGTCTAAAGCCGCGCTCGCCAGTCTTGTTCGACCCGTGGAACGGCCATGCTATAATCGGCATGGTCGTTCCCATTTCCCGGAGGAGCCCATGCCCAGCCTGCCAGAGGTCAACACCCAGTTCCTGCTCGATTTCCTGACCAAGTTGTTGAACATCCCTTCACCGACCGGTTATGCCGAGCCGGCAATCTCCTTCACCGAGCAGGCGTTGAAAGACCTGCCAGACCTGGCGCTGGCGCGCACACGCAAGGGCGCGCTGCTGGCATCCATGGAAGGGGAACGCGATGAGGGGGCGCGCGCCGTGACCGCCCACGTGGACACCCTGGGCGCGATGGTCAAGGAGATCAAGTCCAACGGGCGCCTGAAGTTGACCCGCCTGGGCGGCTACCAGTGGAACACGATCGAGGGCGAAGGCTGCACGGTCTTCACCCGCGCCGGGCGGCAGGTGCGCGGTTCCATCCTGCTGACCAAAGCCTCCAGCCATGTCTTCGGCGGCGAGGTGGGCGAGATGAAGCGCGACGAGGACAGCCTGGAAGTGCGCCTGGATGCGCGCACCAACTCGGAACTGGCGACCCTCGACCTGGGCATCGGCGTGGGTGATTTCATCGCCTTCGACCCGCGCCTGGAGGTCAACGCCGGTTTTGTGCGCGCCCGCCACCTGGATGATAAAGCCGGTGCGGCGGCGCTGGTGACGGCGATCAAAGCCCTGGGCGAGGCGGGACTACGCCCCGCCCGCACGACCCATTTCCTGTTCAGCAACTACGAGGAGGTGGGACACGGCGCGGCGGCAGGCATCCCCGCCGGGGTGGAAGAACTGCTGGTGGTGGACATGGCGGCGGTGGGCGAGGGGCAGAACTCGGACGAGTTCCACGCCTCGCTGTGCGTCAAGGACAGCGGCGGTCCCTACCACCACGGCATGTCCCTGCGCCTGCGCGCCCTGGCGGAAAAGCACGCCATCCCCTACCTGGTGGATATCTACCCGCACTACGGCTCGGACGGCGAAGCCTGGTGGCACGCCGGCGGCGATGCCGCCGTGGCGCTCATCGGTCCCGGCGTGGATGCCTCGCACAACTACGAGCGCACCCACACCGAGGCGCTGGTGGCAACCACCCGCTGGGTGCTGGCATATTTGCTGGAGGAGTAATACTACTGGCAGGTGAAAGGTCTAATAAAATGAACTTCTCCGAATACCAGGCACGCTCGCGCAAGACAGCCCAATACCCGGTCATCGGGCACGGCGTCATCTACCCCACCCTGGGGCTGACCAACGAAGCCGGCGAGGTGGCGGGCAAGATCAAGAAGATCTTCCGTGACAAGGGTGGTCTCATCGCCCCGCAGGATCGCGAAGCGCTCGCCTCCGAACTCGGCGATGTGCTCTGGTACCTGGCGCAGGTCTGCACCGAACTGGAGGTCGACCTGGAGGCGGTGGCGGAAGGGAACATCGCCAAGCTGATGTCCCGCCTGGAACGCGGCAAGATCGGCGGGGAAGGAGACAAACGCTGATGGCATGCAAGAACTGCAACGCCGTTTCCAGCAGACGCCAGCTCAGCTCGCGCGGCGAGACGACGCGCTTCGTGCGGCGCCTGCGCGGGCTGGTGGAGGATGGACGTCTCGTCGAGTTCCCCTCTTTCACCGACCTGGAGGACATTGAGGACGACGCCGGCTTCCCCGATGTGATCGAGTGCGCCTTCGGTTGCCCGGAATGTGGGTCTGAATACGTCTTTAAAGCCAGTTCGCACCACCGCCGCCCTCCGGAATGGCTGCCCACGCGCCGCCGGCGCTGAACCCGGCAAACTCTAATCTTCTTCATACATAATCCCGGCTGCATCTTTGGTAGAATCAAACCAGACAGTTCTTGTCTGATTGTTGTGCATCCAATACGGAGACCCTTATGGCAGGCATGGAAAAATTCACCCAGCGGGCGCGGCGCGTACTCTCCCTGGCACACCAGGAAGCCGAACGCGCCCACCAGGCGCTGATCGGCACGGAACATTTGCTCCTTGGTTTGCTCGAGGAGGATGGCGGTGTGGCGGGGCGCGTCCTGCGCGAACTGGGGCTGGATTCAAGCCGCATGCGCGAGATGATCCTGCGCGTCAGCGGCGAAGGGCGCCACGAAGGCACCGGGATCGAACTCGCTCCCGAAACCCAGCAGGCGCTGGAGTTTGCCCTGGAGGAAGCCCAGAAGATGGGGCATCACTATGTCGGCACCGAGCACCTGCTGCTCAGCCTGCACCGGGCGGGAGGCAACGGCGCCGAGGTGCTGAAGAAACTGGGCATCAATGAAGACCAGGTGCGGCGCCAGGTTCGGCGCGTGCTGCAGGAAGGCAACACTCCGCCCGCCTCGGCGGTGCCCGAGACAGCGCGCCCGGCAGGCAAACAGGACCCCAAGACCCCGCTGGTGGACCAGCTTGCCACCGACCTGACCAGCCTGGCAGAGGAAGGTAAACTGGACCCGGTCATCGGGCGCCAGATGGAGATCGAGCGTGTCATCCAGATCCTGGCGCGCCGCACCAAGAACAACCCGGCATTGATCGGCGAGCCCGGGGTTGGCAAGACCGCCATCGTGGAGGGCCTTGCCCAGCGCATCATCGAGGGCGATGTGCCCGCGCCGCTGTTGAACAAGCGCGTGCTCAAACTGGATGTCGGCTCGCTGGTGGCGGGCACGATGTACCGCGGGCAGTTCGAGGAGCGCCTCAAGCGCGTCATCGACGAACTCAAGCAGGCGAAATCGATCCTGTTCATCGATGAGTTCCACATGCTGGTCGGCGCCGGTTCCGCCGGCTCCGCCGTGGATGCCGCCAACATCCTCAAGCCGGCGCTGTCGCGCGGCGAACTGCAGTGCATCGGCGCCACCACCCTGGACGAATACCGCAAGCATATTGAGACCGATGCCGCCCTGGAGCGCCGCTTCCAGCCCATCGTGGTGGATGAGCCTTCGCAGGAGGAAGCCATCGAGATCCTGAAGGGCATCCGCAAGATGTACGAGGAGCACCATCACCTGGTGATCTCGGATGACGCCCTGGAAGCCGCCGTGCGGCTCTCGGCGCGCTACGTCTCGGACCGCTTCCTGCCGGATAAAGCCATCGACCTGGTGGATGAATCGGCTTCGCGCGTGCGCATGTACAAATCGGGCGCTTCCACCTCCTCGAAGGAACTCTACAAGCAGCTCAAGCAGGCGCGCCAGAACCGCGCCCTGGCGCAGGAGGAAGGCAAGGCGGAGGAGGTCCTGACCTGGCAGGCGCAGGAAGCCGACCTGAACGAACAGCTCAAGCGCCTGAAGACCGGTTGGGAGCGCGCCAACAGCCCGGTGGTCAGCGCCAACGATATCGCCGAGGTCGTCGCCATGTGGACCGGCGTGCCGGTCATGCAGATGGCGGAGGAGGAAAGCCAGCGCCTGCTGCGCATGGAAGATGAACTGCGCAAGTCCATCATTGGGCAGGATGAAGCCATCCAGTCCATCGCCAAGGCGGTGCGCCGGGCGCGCGCCGGGTTGAAGGACCCGCGTCGTCCCATCGGTTCGTTCATGTTCCTCGGTCCCACCGGCGTGGGCAAGACCGAGTTGACCAAGTCGCTTGCCAAGTTCATGTTCGGCAGCGAGGAGGCGCTCATCCAGCTGGATATGTCCGAGTTCATGGAGCGCCACACATCCAGCCGCTTGGTCGGCGCCCCGCCCGGTTACATCGGCTACGACGATGCCGGTCAGCTCACCGAAGCCCTGCGCCGCCGCCCCTATTCCATCGTCGTCTTCGACGAGGTGGAGAAGGCGCACCCCGAGGTGCACAACATGCTGCTCCAGATCATGGAGGAGGGTCATCTCTCGGATGCCAAGGGGCGCCAGGTGGATTTCCGCAACGCCATCATCGTCATGACCACCAACGTCGGCGCCGAAGAGATCCGCAAGCAGACCTCGCTCGGTTTCCAGTTGAAGCGCGACGAGAAGGTCGAGGAGCGCGCCTCCTACGAGGAGATGCGCAAGAAACTGACCGAATCGCTCAAAAAGGTCTTCCGCCCCGAGTTCATCAACCGCCTCGACAGCGTCATCGTCTTCCGTTCGCTCAACCAGGAGGATATCCGCCAGATCGTGACGCTGGAACTGGCAAAGGTGACCGGGCGCCTGGCGGAGCACGCCGTGACCCTGAACGCCACGCCGGAGGCGCTGGACTTCCTGGCGGGA
The DNA here is from genome assembly GCA_041301835.1 of Chloroflexota bacterium. Taxonomy (GTDB): domain Bacteria; phylum Chloroflexota; class Anaerolineae; order Anaerolineales; family Villigracilaceae; genus UBA877. The sequence continues at coordinate 20,133 of JBFYSG010000194.1, forward strand.
TCGGGCTTCGATGTCGAGATGGGCGCCCGCCCGCTGCGCCGCGTCATCCAGCAGAAAGTGGAAGACCCGCTCTCGGATGAACTGCTCACCGGCACGTTCAAGGAGGGTGACACCATCCTGGTGGACCTGAGCGGCGAGGATGTGGTCCTCAAACGGGCAGAGCAGCCTGCCCCCGCGCCCGAACCGGTACCCTGAGCGGCGCGCCGGGCTTGATCTGAACTGGAACCAGGGGCACGAGGCATCGTGCCCCTGAATTAATAGGAGACGAACATGGGCAAGGATCTTGAGAAGGCAACCCTCGCCGGAGGCTGTTTCTGGTGCCTGGAGGCGGTCTTTGTGGAATTGAACGGCGTGCAGGCGGTGGAACCGGGCTACAGCGGCGGGCACCTGCCGGACCCGACCTATGAGCAGGTCTGCGGCGGGGATACGGGGCATGCCGAGGCAGTACAGGTCACTTTCGACCCTCAGGTCATCTCCTACCACGACCTGCTGACCGTCTTCTTCACCATCCACGACCCCACCACGCTCAACCGCCAGGGTCCGGATGCAGGCACGCAGTACCGCTCGGCGGTCTTTGCCCACGATGCGGCGCAAAGGGAGACCGCCCGGCAGGTGATGGACGAGATCGCCGCCGCGAACCTGTGGGCAGCCCCGCTGGTCACCGAACTTGCCCTGCTGGATGTTTTCTACCCGGCGGAGGATTACCATCGTGATTATTTCGCCCGCAACCCCTACCAGTCCTACTGCCAGGTGGTGGTGGCGCCCAAGGTGGCGAAATTCCGCCAGAAGTTTGTTGACCGGTTGAAGAAATAGGGTCCTGCACGCCCCGGGGTAAATACCAACCGCTGCCTGCAAAGCAGGCAGCGGTGCTGTTTTCATCGATTCAATCCTCCTCGCCGGGGTCTGTCTCCTGCGGCGCGCCGCCCAACCGCGGTCCCGGTTTGGGTTGGTTACC
>JBFYSG010000196.1:0-3253 GCA_041301835.1 Chloroflexota bacterium
CAGCCGCATCAGGATGGACCAATCGGACTCGCCCAGGGTTTCTGTGAGCACACCGGCAACGCGGTACGTCACCGTCTTTCGGATCTCGTTCCCATCCTGGTCCCATTTGAAGAATACAAAAGTCAAATTTTGACCATACAGATCGGGGGGGGAGGGAGGCTCCTGACCCGGACGCAGGTGAGGATCATAAAAATTGCTGGCTACCTGTGGACCAATGATGACGGTGCCCCTTTCCAGCGTCAGCTCTCCCTGCCCGGCTGTCAAGCCTAACTCAGACAGGTCACCGGTGCCCACCCCGATCACATTGGAGTAGCCTTCCAGGCGCTTATACTTAAGCATCAAGCCTGCCCACAGGTACTCGCGCGGAATGACCGCCAGTACGCCCGGGATCGCCCGCAGTTCGGTCAAAGCCTGGTTGGTAAGCAGGATGACATCCTGGGTTTCACCGCCGCCGCCCCCCCCGCCGCCGCCCACGCTGGTATAAAAAACCTCCCCATAGGTTGGGGAAACCTGGATCTGGGTCAGATCCCCGATCCCGTACAACTGTTCATTCGCATTCTTCTGCAGACCGATGGCAAGCGAGACCAGGATCACAACTGCCGCCGTGCCGATGACAACACCGATGGCGGTCAGCGCCACGCGTCCTTTGCGCCGGTTCAGGTTGTTCAAGATCAGGCGTACGAGATCGCGAAACTTCATCGATCGCCTTCCGCCGATCCCAATCCGCTGGGGCGTGCGTTCATCCCTTGCCGCCTTCAGGCATGGGTTCGATGGGGATCGTTTCAAAGGGAAGTTCTGTCGGGACCAGTTCTGGTATGTTCGAGCCGCTGTCCAACCCAAAAATGCCCAGGATGAAGCGCCAGATCTTCTGCCAGAATGACTCTCCCGTGCCGGGATCCACAGGCTCATCGGGGAAGCCGCCCTCGGGCGTCGGCTCAATGAACATATCCATCACCTCAACGCTGAGCGTTTGCGTGAGCGTGCGCGGTTGATTGAAATCATCCGTGTACCCGATGGTGATCACCAGTTCAAGCGTTCCGGGGGCATCCGGATAAACGATCGCGTCCAGCGGGAAATAACCGCCCATATCGAGCGCGCCGATCAACATCTGCCCATTTTCGACCACGCCTCCGCTGGTTTCAACCGTCATGGTTCCGAGCACAACGGTGCTGCGTCCCAAATTCACGACCTGGATGGGGAGCATCCCGGGCTGTCCGACATAGATCTCGCCCACCGGTTGGTAAAATCCGATCTCCACCTGCGGCAGGCGGTACACCAGCAGCGTGATGACCTGCTCATCGGTCACCGCATTCCCGCTGGTATCTGTATAGACAAAGGATATCTTCATCGGGTATGCCCCGGGATTGGTGCTGACATTGACGATCAGTTGTTGGCTGGCTTCGATGGAAACACCTGCCTTCACGTCGCCCAGGGATTTCACGTTGGAAGTGCCCACCGGAGCGAAATTGGTGAACTCACCGCTCCCCGCCGAGACGCCTGCCTGGGGTGTGCCTCCACCACTGGAGGAGCCCCCGCCCACGATCATGGTCACACTCTTGGCGTCGATGGTGCCCAGGTTTTGCACGATCAGATCGAGGTTGAAGGTCACGCCGGGTTGAAGTGGATCGACATCGGTCGTATAACTGGTAATGACCAGTTGCGATTTTTGTACGCCGGTCGGCGTGGCGGTGGAATAGACCACGCCTCCACCGGTCCCCGTGGGGGTCACGGGTATGTAGATGGTGAATTTTTCCGAATAGGTTGTGCCGATCTCATCGTAATAGGTGACGTTCATGTCAACGCTGACCCGGGTAAGCCCGTACAGGGAAATTGCCGCGGTCATCGTCTGGGTGATGTTGGCTTTTCCGACCGTCCCGAGGCTGCCCACGGCTATCACGCCGCCATTTTTAAGCATGATCAGATCTGTCGATGTGAAGGTGACCTGCAACCCGTAGGCTGTTGACCCGCCGGCATTATCCAGGCTGACAAGCAGGTTGAAATCACTACCGTAGGAGATCGTGGAAACTGATATGGAATATGTATCGATCACGATCTGCGGTCTCGAGAAGGGCATGGGCGTGGCGGTCGGGGCAAGGATGGATAGCCCTGCCGGGAGGACCACGCTGCCGGTTCCCGGCACCTCCACTTCCACATCATACACACCTGGGGCGAATCCGGGCGTGACCACAGCGGTCAGGGTCGTGGCGCTGACGAAGGTGGTGGTCAGCGCTGTTCCGCCCAGCGAAACGATGGATGGATCGGCAAAATCGGTGCCGGTGATGGTTATGACCGTGGTGGAGTCGTTGACCACGACATTGGGCGCGACGCCTGTGATCGCAAGCGCGGCGTGCGCCGGGTGCGGTCTGGCAAATATCGCCAGGATCGTCAGGATGAGTACCAGAATGGCGGGTATCTTTTTTCGAGTGCTCATAGGGTCTCCAGGATGAAAACTAACCAGTGAACTTCATTCCATGCTCGCAGCCTGATATGCCTGCTCGCTTACTTGACGACCATCCAGGAGGAATATCTTGTGGGTGGCAAAGCGCAGCATGCGTGTATCGTGGGTAACGACCAAAATGGTGCCGCCGGATTGATGGAGTTCCGCTAATAACTGCATGATGCTCATTCCGGACGAAGAATCCAGGTTGCCGGTGGGCTCGTCTGCCAGGATAAGCAGGGGGTCATTCACCAGCGCCCGGGCGATCGCCACCCTCTGCTGCTGACCACCGGATAACTCGTTTGGACGATGCTCAGCCCGGTCGGCTAATCCCACCCGTTCCAGCAGGTCCAGGGAACGGGTGACACGCTCCTGAGGTGGCACACCTGCAAATTGCATCGGAAACCCGACATTCTCCGCAGCGGTTAGGCTCTGGATCAAATTGAACGATTGGAAAATGAATCCCACTGCCTGGCGTCGGAATATCGCCAGCCTGTTCTCGTCCATTTCAGTCAGCAGGTTGCCCTGGAATGTGATCTCGCCAGCCGTGGGGCGATCCAAGCCTCCCAGTAGATGCAGCAGGGTGCTCTTGCCGGAACCGGAGGGACCCATGACGACCGTGAACGAGTTGCGCCCGATCTCGGCATCGATGCCATCCAGGGCGCGCACAAGCACATCACCCATCTGGTAATGTTTTTGCAAGTCCCGGATGACCACAAAGGATCTCTTCATCGCCGTTTTAGAAGAACGGACGCGTGACCATAATTCCACCCAGGCTTGCGCTCAGCGTGCCAAGACCGGCTGTTGCCAGCAGGG
>JBFYSG010000197.1:0-6559 GCA_041301835.1 Chloroflexota bacterium
GCGGTCATCGCCATCCAGAATGCGCGCCTGTACCAGGACCTGGTGGATGAACGCGACCGCATGGTGGAGGTCCAGGAGGAGGCGCGCAAGAAACTGGCGCGCGACCTGCACGACGGACCAACGCAGTCGGTTGCCGCAATCGCCATGCGCATCAACCTGGTCTCACGCATGCTGACCCGCACGCCTCAGCATGCCGGTCCCGAACTGGAAAAGATCGAAGAACTTGCCCGCCGCACCAGCAAGGAGATCCGCCACATGCTCTTCACCCTGCGCCCGCTGGTGCTGGAAAGCCAGGGGCTGGCGGCGGCACTGCGCTCGATGGCAGAGAAGACAAACGAGATGTTCTCCCAGAACATCCAGGTGGAAATTGATGAAAGCCAGCTGGAGAACATGGAGATCGGCAAGCAAAGCGTCATCTTCTACATCGTGGAAGAAGCCATCAATAATGCCCGCAAGCATGCCAAGGCGGGGCATATCTGGGTGCGGATGAAACCCACTGCCAAGGACATCATCCTGCTCGAGATCCAGGATGACGGGGTCGGGTTCGATGTCAATGCCGTCACCCGTGCCTACGACCAGCGCGGCAGCCTCGGCATGGTCAACCTGCGTGAGCGGACCGAACTGGTGAACGGGGTGCTCAATCTCCAGTCGGCGCCGGGCAAGGGCACGCGCGTCCAGGTTTATATCCCCATCACCGAAGAAGCCGCCGACCGCCTGCACCATCCAACCAAGCAGTAATTGACAACCTGCCATGCCTCTCGCCTCAGGGATGTATTACTATTACCATGACGGCAAGACCAGCCTGCCTCCCATGCTGCTCCTGGCGGGGGTTGGGGGAGACCACCTGTCCTGGTCGCCGGAGTTGCGCCGCCTGCCGGGCATCCGCACCTGCGCGCTGGACCTGCCCGGTCACGGTAAATCCAACCAGGCGGGGCGCCAGTCCGCGGCGGACTATGCCCGCAGCATCATCGAGTTCATGGATGCGGTCGGGCTCTGGCGGGCGTTCTTTGTCGGTCATTCGATGGGTGGGGCGGTGGCGCTGACCCTGGCGCTGGAGCACCCGGAGCGAACGGCGGGGCTGGGGCTGGTCTCCAGCGGGGCGCGGCTGCCCATACCGCCCGAAATGCGGGAGAACGCCGCCAATGCCTCCACGTTCCCGTTTGCGGTGCAGGCTTTGCATGCCCTTTCGTGTAGTCGATACACGGCTCCCAACCTGGCAGAGCAGAACCTAAAGCGGCTCATGCGCCTGCGCCCGACGCTGTTCCACGGCGACCTGCTCACCTGCGACAGCTTCGATGTGACGGATCGGCTTGCCTCGATCAAGACCCCCGTGCTGGTGGTCTGCGGCGAGCAGGATCAACTCACGCCGCCCCACTATTCCTCCACGCTTGCCGCGCAGATCCCCGACGCCGCCCTGCAGATCATCGACCAGGCGGGTCACCTGGTCATGCTGGAACAATCCCAGCGCATGGCAAAGATCCTCTCGGTTTTCCTGATGACCCTGCCTTACACGCCGGGGAAGTGAGCGCGGCGCGCTCAGCCGCGGCTGGAGAGCAGTTCCTGGATGATCGGCAGGATATTTTTCACCGCCCGGGCGCGATGGCTCAGGCGGTTCTTTTCTTCCAGTCCCAACTCTGCCATCGTCTGCCCCAATGCTGGGAAGAGGAAGATCGGGTCGTAGCCAAAGCCCCCGCTGCCGCGCGCCTCGGGGATGATCTCCCCGGCGCATTCACCCTCGACCCAGCGGGTCTCCACCTCGGGCAGCGCCAAAGCCACGGTGGCGCGAAAGACCGCCTGCCAGGGGCGGGGATGATGCTGCAGTTGCGCCAGGAGGTACTGCCGCCGGGAGGCATCCGTACCGGGTTGGGGACCGAAGCGGTTGGAATGCAGACCGGGTTTTCCGTCCAGCGCAGCCACCTCCAAACCGGAATCATCTGCCAGCGCGGCAAGCCCGGAGGCCTCGCAAAAAGCGCGTGCCTTGAGCAGCGCATTCTCGGCATAGGTCAGACCGTCCTCGGACACATCCAGGCTGAGCCCCAGGCGGGCAGGGGTGAGCAGTTCGAGTCCAAGCCCGGCGAGCAGGTCCTCGATCTCCAGCACCTTGCCGGGGTTGTTCGTGGCGATCAAGATGGACTTCTTCGTCATGCCTTGTCCTTGTTCCCGGTCGTGATGGATGTGTTGATCGCCTCCAGCGCCCAACGGGCATGCTCGCGTACGAGCGCCTGCTCATCATGACAGGCTCGTTCGAGCGCAGGGAGGTCGGCAGGATCCTGCCGGTTGCCCAGCACCACGGCGATGTTCCTCAGGTAGCCTGCCCGGCGGGCGCGCCGGATGGGGCTGGTCTTGAATTTGCGGTCGAATTCCTGTTCCGGCAGGCTGAGTTCTCCCGCCAGGTCGGCAGGGGGGATGCCCGGGGCGGCTGAAAATGAAGGCTCGGCGGACGGGGGGGCATGCCGGTTCCAGGGACAGACCCGCTGGCAGATATCACAACCGAAGTACCAGCTGCCCATCTGCGCCCGCAGGTCAGGCGGGATGGCGTCCCGGTTCTCGATGGTCAGGTAGGAGATGCAGCGATTTGCATCCAGGGTGCGGTCGGGCAGGATGCAGGAGGTCGGGCAGGCATCCAGGCAGCGCCGGCAGGTGCCGCAGCGGTCAGCCGGGAAGGGGGCATCGCTTTCCAGTTCCAGGTCCAGCAGCACCTCTGCCAGGAAAAAAGTGGAGCCGAGGCGGGGATGGATGAGACAGGTGTTCCTGCCGATCCATCCCAACCCCGCCCGCTGGGCAAGGTCGCGTTCCAGCAAGGGTCCGGTATCGGTGTATGCCAGCGAATGCACAGTTTTCCCGGCTGTCTGCTGGATGTAGCGGCACAGGGCTGCCAGTTTTTCCTTCAACACCTGGTGATAGTCCAACCCCCGGGCATACGCCGCGATGCCTTCCGCCTGGGGCGGCGGGTAACTCAGCGCCAGCACAAGGATGGCGCGGCAGTCGGGCATCACCAGGCGCGGATCTGCCCGACGCGCATCCTCCAGATACCGCATGGAAGCATGCCGCCCCAACTTCAGCCAGTTTTGGAAAACCAGCCAGTGGGGCGGAGGATCGGGCGTGGTTACACCCGCCAGGGCAAAGCCAAGCGCCTTTGCCTGTGCTTTGATCGTATCACTCAGGGTGTCGTTCACCTTTTATTTGACGACAAAGATCACCCAGAATTCCGGTCCAAAGAAGAAACCCTTGTCGTTCTGCAGGCGGAAGACGACGATGTAGCCATCCGCCTCGGTGGGGGCTTCCAGCCCGATCGAAATATCCAGGAATTCACCCGGGGCGGTTTCATCCGGGAAGTGCGCCGGGGGGGGCGGGTCGAAGATGCCGTCCTTGCCTGTATCCGACACATAACTGAAGACGATGCGGTAGTCCTCCGTCCACGTGCAGGGACCCAGGTTCTTGAAGCGCCAGGTCTTGACGAATGACGCTCCCGGGGCGATCTCGGAATAATCCGGGTAATTGACATCCTCGACAAAGAGGGCATTATCGCAGGCAGTGCTCTCGGCAGGGCGCGGGGTGTTGGTGTTCACCGGCGTATTCGTCGGACCGCCGGGCGTGACTGTCAGGGTGATGAGCAGGGTATTGGTCGGCTCAAGGGTCAGGCTCTCTGCCATGGTGGGGGTTATGCTGGGGGTGGGAGAGACCGACATGGCGGTCAGCGCCTGTGCCACCTCGGCGGTTTGGGCGGCTTGCGTGTAGACGTTTTCCGGTGTGGTGGTCGCTTCATTTAAATTACAGGCTGGGAGTAAGAGTGCCAGCAGTAATACCAGCATCCCGGTGTATTTGTAGGTTCGTGACATGATTTCTCCATTTCTATTTCCGCTGGGACCTGTGGCAAGCCGGCATGATCCCAGCCGCATTCGGACATGATTATAACAGAATCAGGCGTGCGGATATTTCCCGCCTGATCTAAGGCGCCAGGATGCGCAGGATCTCTGCGGCTTGTTCCGTCGTTGCCGGATGCGGCAGTCCATCGATGATGACCGCCGGGAACCAGTCATAGGAAAGCATCCCGCTCTCATCCACCCGCAGGCTCAGGACGGCGGAGCGATTTTCGGGCATGGCATAATCATCGAAGACGAAGTTCCCCAGGCTGTAGGCGATGAGCGCCCCGTGGTAGATCTCCACATGCTGCAGGACATGCGGATGGGTGCCGATGACCGCTGAAGCGCCGGCATTGATCGCCGCCAGCGCGACATCGCGCTGGAAGCGCACCGGCATTTCGTTGCCTTCATAACCGTTGTGCATGAAGACGATGACCACGTGCGCCTGGGCGCGGGCGGCGGCAACATCTGCCTGGATGTCCGCTGTTTTAGCCCAGGCGATGCCCGGGATGGTGCTGGTGGCGATCCACGTACGGGTGTCGAATCCTGTGAACTCCACCGGAACATCCACGTAGGAAAGGAAGGCGATGCGCAAGCCGTTACGTTCCAGGATCACCGGACCTGCCGCCGCATCGGCGAGTCCAAAACCCAACGGCTCGATGCCCTGTTCCCGGAGCAGTTCGATGGTCTGCGCGCTGCCCTCCAGCCCAAAGTCGTTGGCGTGATTGTTCCCCAGCACGGCGAGGTCGAAGCCTGCCAAGCCAAGCGCCTGCGCGCTGAGCGGCGGGGCGGCAAAGGTGTACATCTTGTCTGCCGGCTCGCCCCGGTCGGTGATGGCACATTCCAGGTTGCCTGCCAGGATGTCGGCGCCGGAAAGGATGGTCTGCAACCCGGAGAAGACGACCTCAGGACCTTCCTCCAGGATCCGTTCGCCGACCGTGCGCGCCAGCATGATATCTCCGACCAGCATCAGGGTCACGGGCGAGGGCTCGGGGCTGGGTGTGATCGTGGCGGTGTCAGTGGGCGTTGGACTGCTGGTCGGCGTGAAGGTGACGCTGGGCACCGTGCTGGGGGTTGCGCTTGGGAGGGGTGTATCCGTCCGGGTGGGATGGATACCGCTCGGCGACGGGGAGCCCGGGCTGGCAGGCGAACAGGCGGCGAGAAGGATCAACAGGATGACAGGCGGGATGCGGCGCGGCAGGTTCATGAAGCGGTTCTTATAACACAAGATGGGATTTTTATCCATGCCGCCCCGGTCACACCGACCTGCGCTTCAGCCTGCGCGCCGCGAGAACACCTGCCGTGCCGCCTGCCAGGTCCACGCCCAGGTCGAACAATTCGGCGCCCAGCCCAGGGAAAAACCCCAGCGCCAGCATCTGGATGCTCTCATGCAGGATGCCTGCCAGCAGGCACAGGCTGCATGCAAAGAGACCGCCTTTCCAACCGGCAGGAGACACCAGCCGTGCCAGCAGGAAGCCGAGCACGGCGTAGAGCAAGGCGTGCATCAGAACGTGCATCCAGCCCGGAGAGAAGACCCGGTCGAAGACCTGCCCGAATACATCCCAGGACCTGCCGAGCGCCGCCAGGGGGAAGAGGATGCCGAGCATCCACAGCAGGGTGATGGTCAGCAGGGTGCGTTTTTTCATGGCAGAAAAAACCGGGGCGCAGGGCTGCGTCCCGGTGGTCTTTCAGGGTGGTGTTTATTCCTCCGGATGAGCCCCAGCCATCCACAAGCCCAACTGCTCGCGGGTGACCTTCCCGGCGTCCACGGTCGTGACGATCTGACCGCGATACATCACCGCGATGCGGTCAGAAAGCGCCATGATCTCGTCCAGTTCGGCGCTCACAAGCAGGACCGCCACGCCCCGGTCGCGCATGATGATGATCTCTTTGTGGATGTATTCGATCGAACCGACATCCAACCCGCGGGTCGGCTGGTTGGCGATGAGCAATTTCACGTCGCGGCTGAGCTCGCGCGCCACGATCACTTTTTGCTGGTTCCCGCCGGAGAGTTTTTTCACCGGCACATACGGTGAGGGGGTGCGCACATCGAAGTTCTCGATGAGCGTGCGGGCGTTCTCGTCGATCGCCTTGGGCTGCATGATGCCGTGAATGCCGAAGGGGTGCTTGTAGTAGGTATTGAGCACCATGTTGTCCGCCACCGTGTAGACCAGCACCAATCCATGCCGCTGACGGTCTTCCGGGATGTGCGCCATGCCAGTCTCGGTGATGGGGCGCGGCGGTTTGCCGGTCATATCTTTTTCCGAGAACCACATCTTACCGCCTGCCATGGATCTTAATCCGGTCAGGGCTTCCACGAGTTCGGTCTGCCCGTTACCCTGGACGCCGGCAACACCGAGGATCTCGCCCGCCCGCACCTGGAAGTCCACGCCGCGCACGGTTTCCAGCCCGCGCGTGTCGCGGACCTTCAGTCCCTCGACTTTGAGCACCTCTTCACCGGGTTTGGCACTTTCCTTCTCGACGGTCAGGATGACCTCGCGCCCGACCATCATCGCAGCGAGTTTTGCCTGGTCTGTATCCGCCGGTTTAACTGTGCCAACCACTTTTCCAGCCCGCATCACTGTGATCTGATCGGCGATCGCCAACACTTCTTTCAGTTTATGGGTTATAAAAATGATCGAAACGCCGCGCTTGGTCAGTTCACGCATGATGACGAACAGGTCGTCCGCTTCCTG
>JBFYSG010000199.1:0-6845 GCA_041301835.1 Chloroflexota bacterium
CTGGTCGCCTCGGATACCCCGCGTGCCCAGGCGCAGCTGGCATTGATCAACGCCCAGCAGGCTTATGACAGTGCCAAGTACACCCTGGATTCGATGCTGGCATCCAACCGGGGCGGGACCAGCGATGACCTGCTCAATGCCCGCGCCCAGGTGACGCTGGCGGAAACCAACCTGGAACGGGCGGAGAGTTTCTACGATTACGTCAAGAGCAAGCCGGATGATGACCCGCAGAAAGCGCAGGCATTCACCGCGCTCTATGCCGCCCGTCAGGCGCTGGACCGCGCCCAGAACAACCTCAACTACTTCCTGCTCGTTCCTTCCGGGCGCGATATCGACGAGGCACGCGCCAACCTGGCGCTCGCCGAAGCCCGCCTGGATGACGCCCAGCGCGAATGGGACCGCCTGGCGGATGGTCCCGATCCGGATGACATCCTGGCGGCGCAGGCTCGCGTCGACGCGGCGCGCGCCGCGGTGGCGATGGCACAGATCAGCGCGCCTTTTGACGGCATCGTGACCGATGCCGTCCCCATGGCTGGCGACCAGGTAGCGCCCGGGACGATGGGCTTCCGCATCGATGACCTCTCCCGGTTGCTGGTGGAAGTCCAGGTTTCGGAAGTGGATATCAACCGCATCTCCCTTGGGCAGCCGGTGCTGGTGACCTTTGATGCCGCCCTGGGCGAGGAGTATCATGGCGAGGTGGTCGAAGTGGCGCAGGCAGCCTCCGTCATTGCCGGGGTGGTGAATTTTAACGTCACGGTGCAGTTGACCGACGCCGACGAACAGGTGAAACCGGGCATGACCGCCGCGGTCACCATCACGGTCGAGCAATTGGAGGGCGTGCTCCTGGTTCCGAACCGGGCGGTGCGCTTGCAGGACGGGCAGCGCTATGTGTACGTCCAGCGCGGCATCCAGATGGAAATGGTGGCGGTCACTCTGGGGGCGTCCTCCGATACGGTCAGCGAGGTGATCGCCGGTGACCTGGCAGAGGGTGACCTGGTTGTCCTGAACCCACCCTCCGACCTGATGACGGGTGATGGTCCTCCTGGGTTCTTCATGCCATGAAGCAGGCCACCATGGATAACGTGATCGAGGCGGTGGACCTGACCAAGGTCTACAAAATGGGTGAGTTCGAGGTGCGCGCCCTGAACGGGGTTTCATTCAATATCCGGCGCGGGGAAGTGATCGCCATCATGGGACCTTCCGGCTCCGGCAAGTCAACCCTGATGAACATCCTGGGCTGCCTGGATCAACCCAGCGCGGGTGAATACACCCTGGATGGTGAGGCGGTTTCCCAGTTGAACGACGACCAGTTGGCTGGCATCCGCAACCGCAAGGTGGGGTTCGTCTTTCAATCCTTCAACCTGCTCTCGCGCACCAGCGCGCTGGCGAACGTGGAACTGCCCCTGCGCTATTCCGGCGCACAGGAGGGGCGGCGTCAGCGGGCGCAGGCAGCGCTGGATGCCGTGGGTCTTTCGGACCGGGTGACCCACAAGCCGACCGAACTCTCCGGCGGGCAGCAGCAGCGCGTGGCGATCGCCCGCGCCCTGGTCAACGACCCGGCGATCATCATGGCAGATGAGCCCACCGGCAACCTGGATTCCAAGGTCGGGCAGGAGATCATCAACCTGCTGCTCAACCTGAACCGCGAGCGCGGCACGACCCTGCTCATTGTGACGCACGATCCCAATGTGGCTGCCCAGACCCAGCGTGTCATCCGCCTGCGGGATGGCTTGATCGATACCGGCAATGGCAAGGACCCCGCTGCAGCCAAACGGGCAAGGACTGGCTCAAGAAGGAGCAAGGCATGAATCTGATGCAATCCATCATGGAGGCGTTGGAAAGCCTGAACGCCAACAAGATGCGCTCCGGGCTGACCATCCTGGGCATCGTCATCGGCGTCGGGGCGGTCATCGCCATGCTGGGCGTGGGACGCGGCGCCGAGGCGACCATCACCGGCTCGATCAGTGATATCGGCACGAACCTGCTGTTCGTCATCTCCGGGGGCAGCGAGGACGTAACCAACCCGCGCCCGCTGACATTGAGCGATGCTGCCGCCATCGCCGATCCCTTCCTGGCGCCTTCGGTGGCGGCGGTTGCGCCTGCCATCCAGGGCACGGCAACCCTGGCAGCCAGCGGCGAGCAGATGCAGACCACCATCATCGGCACCACGCCGGAATATTTCAGCATGCGCAACCTGGAACTGACCGAGGGTGAATTCTTCACCGAGGCGGACCGCCTGGGCTATGCCTCGGTGGTCATCATCGGACCGGATATCGCCGACGAACTGTTCGGGCACCGCGATGGGCTGGTGGGTGAGACGATCCGCATCAACGGGCAGCCATTTCGTATAGCCGGTGTACTGGTGTCCAAGGGCGGCAGCATGATGGGTTCGCAGGATGCGGACGTGATCATGCCGCTGGAGACCGCCCAGGTGCGTGTGATCAAGCGCGCCGACAAGCAGCGGGTGGGCATGATCCTGGTGCAGGTCATCGATTCCGACCTGATCGCCCAGGCGACCGAAGAAGTCTCGCAGATCCTGCGCCAGCGCCACAGCACCCCGGTGGGGGCGGATGACTTCACCATTTACTCCCAGCAGGATTTCATCGGACTGGCTGAAACCGTCACCGGCGTGCTGACCATCTTCCTGGGTGGCATTGCCGGCATCTCCCTGCTCGTTGGCGGCATCGGCATCATGAATATCATGCTCGTCTCTGTGACCGAGCGCACGCGCGAGATCGGCTTGCGCAAGGCGCTGGGAGCGCGCAAGCGCGATATCCTCATCCAGTTCCTGACCGAATCCTCGCTGCTCAGCCTCATCGGCGGCATCGTGGGCATCTTCCTGGGCTGGTTGATCGCTTTTGTGGTCGGGCAGATCGCCGCCCGTTCGGGCACCGCCCTTGAACCCGCCATCGGTATCGATTCCATCCTGCTGGCAACCATCTTCTCCGCCGCGGTGGGGCTGTTCTTCGGCATCTACCCTGCCAACCGCGCCGCCAACCTGGAACCGGTCGAAGCCCTGCGCTACGAGTGAACCTCCGCGGGTTGTCCATCAGATCCCTGTCCGGTGGTATATTCCAACCACCGGACTTCTCTATTAAAGGATGAGCGATGCCGATCGAGATCGAGCAGATCGATCCAACCCAACTGGACCGCTACGGGCAGGTGCCGAGCCGCTACCTGGTGCGCACGATCCTGCAGGCGGAACTCGACACGGGCGGCTTTGGGGGCATCCGCCTGCGCCAGGTGCCTGTGCCCGAGCCTTATGAAAAAGATTACGATTCCTACGGCGAACTGCCCACCGACTGGTCGTCAAAGTTCGATGTCTCGCGCTGGGGCTTCTTCCTGGCGCTGGCGGGGCAGGAGACCGTCGCTGCCGCCGCGGTGGCTTTTTCCACGCCCGGGGTGTTCATGCTCGAAGAACGCCAGGACCTGGCGGTGCTGTGGGACCTGCGCGTCCGCCCGCGGGCGCGCGGCGCCGGCATCCCGCTCTTTCGCCATGCCGCCCGGTGGGCGCGGGCGCGCGGTTGCCGGCAGTTGAAGATCGAGACCCAGAACGTGAACGGTCCCGCCTGCCGCTTCTACCAGCGCATGGGCGCGCAATTGGGGGAGATCCGCCGCTTTGGCTATGCCGCCGTCCCTGCCGTGGCGCACGAGATCATGCTGTGCTGGTACCTAGACCTCTAAAATAACCCCTCCATTCATGCCCGAAGGACATAAGGGGGTATGGAAATTTGCCTCCAGTGAGCCTATAATGAAGAATGAAATGGAGGTGTGCGCATGAAACACAACCAACGGAATGCCATCCTGACCGTCGCCCTGGTCTTTGCCCTGACCTTGCTCGCCTGTGATCTGACCGCCCAGGCGCCGGTCACCCAGGCCCCGCAAGCACCCACACCGGAAGATCAGCAGGGGGAGACCCCGGTGGTCGAACAGCCGACCGACAGCCCGCGCCCGACCGTGACCCACCTGGTCAGCCCCGGAGAACCGCCCGGAGCCTGGTTGAGCGAGATCACCGATCGCGATACCTCACCCGTGGCGGCGGAAAAACGCGCCCTGGGTGGTGAGAATATCAACATCAACCTGTTCGAGCGCCCCTTCAACACCGCCGCGATGGACGTTTACTTCCCCGACCTGGATATCACCCGCGCCCGCCTGTTCGAGGACAGCGCCTGGGTCTATGTGACCATCCGTCTTGCCGGGCGGGGCGAGGATGAAGCACTGGCGGGCTATTACGGTCTCGAAGTGGACCTGGATGTGGACGGCAGAGGCGAGTTCCTCATCTTCGCCAGCGCGCCGGGTACCGCCTGGTCCACCGACGGCGTGCGCGCCTGGGCGGATGTGAACAATGACGTCGGCGGAAGCCTGCCCATCTATGCCGAGGCGCCATACGGCGGCGACGGCTACGAGACCCTCACCTTTGACTCGGGTCTTGGCGACGACCCCGACCTGGCATGGGCGCGGCAGGCGCCGGATGACGACAAGAGCGTGCAGATCGCCTTCAAGATCGACCTGCTGCAGGCTGACAACAAGTTCACCTGGGGCGCCTGGACGGATGGGGGCGGCGTCTTGAACCCTGCCTGGTTCGACTACGACGACCATTTCACTCCTGAAGAGGCGGGCTCCCCGCTCATCGAGAGCGCCGAATACCCCATCCTGGCGCTCTATGAGCTGGATAACACCTGCCGCTGGGCGGTGGGCTTCACCCCCACCGGCTCCGAGCCCGGCATCTGCCCCGTGCCGGTCACCCCCACCTCGATCCCGCCCGGCACGATCTCCGGCGTGGTCTTCAACGACTGGACCAACGGTGACCTGGTGCTGGACCCGGCTTCCGGGCGCATTCCGGGCGCCACGGTGCGCGCCCGCCAGGGTGAATGCTCCGCGCCCGGTTCGACCGTTGCCACGGCGATCACCAACTCGGATGGCGTGTACCTGCTGACCGTTCCCGCAGGCACCTATTGTGTCGATGTGTATCCCGATGCGATATCAACCGTTTACAAAACCCCGCCGCAGACCGTTACCGTAGGCTCCGGTGGCGCGGTGAATAATATCAACTTTGGCTTTTCCCAGAAACTTGCCCTGCGCTGAGTCGTTGTCCGCCGGGCGCGTCTCACCCTGCCCGGACTACCCTCCGGGCGCTAAACCCCTCTTGCGGAGGAGGTCTTTTTCCCCGCCTGCGGGTATAATGTCCCTGTGCAGGCGCTCGCCTGCACTTCCATCGCACATCCATATCATTGACCAGGAGTGAATCCATGCAGGAGAAACTCACTAAACTGAAAGAGACTATTGCCACGCTGGCAGACCTGGGCGGCGCCCAGGCGGTGCTCGGCTGGGACCAGCAGACCTACATGCCGCCGATGGGCGCCGAATCGCGCGGTCAGCAGTTGGGCACGCTCGGCAGGATCGCGCATGAGATCGCCACCTCGCCTGAACTGGGGAAACTGCTGGACGAACTCCAGCCGTTTGCCGCCAGCCTCGACCCGGATTCGGACGATGCCCGCATGATCAAGTTCGCCCGCCGCGATTACGATCAAGCCACGCGCGTCCCCGGCGATTTCGTCGTCGAGCAGGCGCAGGTCACCGCCATGGCGAACCAGGCTTGGGCGGAGGCGCGCCAGAAGTCCGATTTCGCCCACTTCCGCCCGCACCTGGAGAAGATCGTCGAACTGACCCACCGCTTCATCGGCTTCTTCCCCCCGGCGGAACACCCCTACGACATCCTGCTGGATAACTTCGAGCCGGATATGAAGACCAGCGAGGTGAAAGCCATCTTCAACGCCCTGCGCCCCCAGCAGGTGGAGTTGATCAAAGCCATCGCCGCCCGCCCGCAGGTGGATGACTCCTTCCTGCACCAGCCCTTCGACGAGCAGAAGCAGTGGGATTTTGGCGTGGATGTCATCACCCGCTTTGGCTACGACTGGCAGCGCGGGCGCCAGGACAAGGCGCCGCACCCCTTCACCAACGGCTCCAGCATCAACGACGTGCGCATCACCACGCGCGTCTACCCGGATTTCTTCAACGCCATGCTCTTCGGCACGATGCACGAATCCGGGCACGCCATGTACAACCAGGGGCACGGTCTCAACCTGGAGCGCACCAACCTGGCGAACGGCGCTTCGATGGCGGTGCATGAATCGCAGAGCCGCATGTGGGAGAACCTGGTCGGGCGCTCGCTGCCCTTCTGGGAATTCTTCTACCCGCGCCTGCAGAAATCCTTCCCGCAGTTGAAGAAGGTCAAACTGGAGCAGTTCTACAAGGGCATCAACAAGACCCAGCCTTCGCCCATCCGCGTCGAAGCCGACGAAGCCACCTACAACCTGCACATCATGCTGCGCCTGGAGATCGAGATCGCCATCATCGAAGGCAAACTGGCGGTCAAGGACCTGCCCGAAACCTGGAACAAGAAGATGGAAGAATACCTGGGCGTCACCCCCAAGGATGATGCCAGCGGCGTCCTGCAGGATATCCACTGGTCGTGGGGCTTGTTCGGCTACTTCTCCACCTATGCCCTTGGCAACCTGGTCTCGGTGCAGTTGTGGGAGAAGATCCTGCAAGCCATCCCCGACCTGCCCGACCAGATCCGCCAGGGCAAGTTCGACGCCCTGCTCGCCTGGCTGCGCACCAACATCCACGTCCACGGGCGCAAGTTCATGCCCCAGGAACTGGTGCAGAAGGTGACCGGTTCCCGGATCGACCCGGCGCCGTACATGCGCTATCTGAAGGAAAAATACAGCCAGATCTACGGGCTGTGATGCCTGACCGGGGCGCCCCGCAAAGGGGCGCCTCTTGTTTATAATAGCCCCATGCCCCGCTACCTGCTGATCGCCGCCGCGCTGCTCATCCTGCCG